>CALITV010000030.1 GCA_938048925.1 uncultured bacterium
TCTTCCTTCTCTATCCGGAGGTTTTTCTGCCGCAGGTGCGGGCGCTCATTCGTACCGCATCGTCGGGTGCCCTGAAGATACTGCTGCCGTTCGTTTCGACGGTTGACGAGGTCAGGGAGTTTCGGTCGGTGCTTAGAGAACAGGCACGCGATCTGAATCTCGAAAAGAATCTCAAACGGATCAAAGTCGGCGCTATGATAGAACTGCCGGCGGCCCTCTTCATCGCCGAGATGCTCGCCCGGGAAGTTGATTTCTTCAGTATTGGCACGAACGACCTCGTCCAATATCTCATGGCGGTCGAGCGGCAGGACAAGGCGCTTTCGCACCATTTTTCCCATTTCCATCCGGCGGTGCTTCGGGCGCTCTACAATCTGTCTCATATCGCGAAGAAAAATGGCATCGAACTGTCGGTCTGTGGCGAGATGGGAGGCGATCCCTATTTCACGCTCCTGTTCATGGGCATGGGCGTCATGACCCTCTCGATGTCGCCGATAGCGATTCCTATCGTCAAAAAAATCGTGCGTTCCGGGTCACTCGAAGAAAGCAAGGCTTTCCTTAACCGCATGCTCATGGTGGGGAGCGAGAGCGAACTGAGGGAGAAGATCGAACGGGAAATGGAAGAACGGTACCCTCATATCTTCCGTAAAGGATGGATAGACAACCTTAAAGCGAATGGAGGCTGAAATGGTGCTCAAGAAACTCGATGTCCTGCTCGACATGGCTCGCGGTAAGAAGACCTCCCGTCTTGTGGTGGCGGCTGCCGAGGACGAACCGGTGCTCGACGCGGTTCGCGACGCAATGAAGGAGAAAATCATCGCTCCCGTCCTCGTCGGTGACGCAGCGAAGATCCGGGAAATCGCGGCCAAGATAAACCTGTCACTCGACGGCGTCGAGATCGTTGACGAAAAAGATCCGCCGACGGCAAGTCGCGTCGCGGTCAAACTCGTCCGCGAGAAGAAGGGGGACATCATGATGAAGGGGCTCGTCGGGACCGCCGATTTGCTCCGCGCCGTCCTCGACAAGGAAAACGGCCTTCGCAAAGGGGAAACCATCAGCCATGTGGCGCTCTTTCAGATGACAGGGTACCACAAGGTGTTCGCGGTCACCGATGCGGCGCTTACGCCGGCTCCCACCTTTGCGCAGAAGGTTGACATGGTCCATAACGCCGTTGAGGTTTTTCACCGCCTCGGCATAAACGAGCCGAAAGTGGCGGTTCTCTGCGCCGCCGAGACGGTGAGCGAGAAGATTGAAGCGTCGGTCCACGCCGCGATGCTGACTACCATGAACCGTCGTGGTCAGATAAAGGGATGCCTCGTTGACGGACCGCTCGCGCTCGACAATGCCGTCTCCAAGGAGGCGTGCGAGCACAAGAAGATAAAGAGCGATGTGGGCGGTGACGCCGATATCCTCGTCTGTCCCGACATCGAGGCTGCGAACATCCTCTACAAGGCGCTCAACTTTCTCGCTGGGGCGACGGCAGCGGGGGTGCTCATGGGGGCGAAGGTGCCGATCGTACTCACTTCGCGTGCCGACAGCGACCACAGCAAACTCTACTCGATAGCCCTCGCGGCGGCCATGGATTGGTAAAGGAGGCGGCGATGTGGATTCTCGCGATAAATCCCGGCTCGACCTCGACCAAGATTGCGGTATTCGAGAACACCACGGAGATGTTTTCAAAGAACATCAAACACACGGTCGAGGAGTTGGCGCCGTACAAGAAGATCATTGATCAGTACAACTTCCGGCGCGATGTCATTATCAGGGAACTCGAAGCGGCGGGCATACCGCTCTCGAGCATCACCGTCGTTGTCGGCCGCGGCGGGCTCGTGAAGCCGATCCCGGGCGGAGTTTACCGCGTGAACGACGCGCTCGTCGCCGATCTCAAGGCGGAACGGATGGGGGAGCACGCCTCGAACCTCGGCGCGCTCATCGCGCGGGAGATGGCGCGTGCGATCGGTCAAAAGGTCGAAGCGCTCATCGTTGATCCGGTCGTCGTTGACGAGATGGAGGATATCGCCCGTATCAGCGGTATGCCGGAACTTCCGCGCATCAGCATATTCCACGCGCTCAACCAGAAGGCGGTGGCCCGCCGCTATGCGCGTGAGCAGCGGAAGCGCTACGAGGATTTGAATCTTATCGTCGCCCACATGGGAGGCGGTATATCGGTCGGATGCCACGCCACGGGGCGGGTGATAGATGTCAATAACGCGCTCGACGGCGAAGGTCCCTTTTCGCCCGAGCGAAGCGGCGGTCTTCCGGTTGGTCAACTGGTGAAGATGTGTTTTTCAGGCAAGTACACGATTGACGAAATAAAAAAGAAGATAAAAGGGAACGGCGGATTAGTCGCCTACTTGGGAACCAACGACGCCCGCGAGGTCGAAGAGCGTGTCAAGAAGGGCGATCGGCAGGCTGAACTCATCTATCGAGCGATGGCCTATCAGGTCTCGAAGGAGATAGGGGCGCTTGCGACTGTGGTGAGCGGCAAGGTGGATGCCATCATTCTCACCGGCGGTGTTGCGTACGACAAGATGTTCGTCGGTTGGATAAAAGATCGGGTCTCTTTCATCGCGCCGGTCGTCGTGTATCCGGGCGAGGGTGAAATGACGGCGCTCGCCGAGGGCGGCTACTATGCGTTGAGAGGGGAACTGCCAATACAAGAGTATGTCTAACCGCCGCACCGCACAAAAAACGAGGGAAAGATTTCCGGCGTTGCTGGCCGCACACTCTCTTTTCGTCGTAGTGCTTATGTTTTTTCACGCTTGCGCGGGTGTCTCCTCATCGGCGTCGGCGGCCGTTCAGGAGAAAAGACCGGCGCCGCTCATCTTACCTGAAGTGGTTGAACCGGACGAAGGGATAACGATCAGGGGGAGCGATCCCCGGATGCTTCATTTCAAGAGACTACTCATGCGAAGCGGATACGCCTTTTCGTTCGGGAAGGATGCGCAGGGGCGTTACCTCTTGTCGGTGCCGCGCGATCTCCACGATCGGTATCTCGTCGTTCCCTATCTGTGGGAACATGGCGACTATGCGGATCGGATCATGATCGGGGGA
>CALITV010000031.1 GCA_938048925.1 uncultured bacterium
CTCAATGTCGCCGGTCTTGTCGAAACCGCCTATGGTGCGGCGCTCGTCGAAGAAGGCCCCGAACTTATCGATTACACCGCCTTCTATCGCCCCGACACCCCCGCCGGCGCTCCGCCGGGACCGCGTGATCTTGTCGTGCCTCCCGAAGAACTGCCGGGAATTGACGAAACCCTTGCTCTGATCGGCCCGCTCTCCACTGATCCGCTAGGGACCGCCGAGGCGATCGAGCGGCACCTTCTTTTCCATTTCCGCTACAAACTTCCCGACAAGCGTTACGGCGTCCCTCGTTCCCCTATCACCGAATTTCTCCTCACCACCCGGGCCGGACACTGCGAGTACTTCGCGACGGCGATGACGCTCCTTTTGCGGCGCGCCGGTATCCCCGCCCGCTATGTCACCGGTTTCGTCGCCGACGAGTGGGATTCGTTCGAAGAGGCCTATGTGGTCCGCGAACGACACGGTCATGCATGGGTGACCGCGTGGATCGAAAACCGATGGGTTGACTTCGATCCGACGCCCCCCGGCTGGCTCACCGAAGAGACCCTCACTGCCGGCATTCTGGAGCCTATCGCCGACTTTTTCAATTACCTCCGGCTCCGCTACGAACAGATACGCCGTGTCAAGAACGAAAATCTCAACCGAGCGCTCGTCATCGAGGTGGCGCTCCTCGCCACATGGCTCGTCTACCGCGTCTATGCGCGACGCAAACGACGCACCGACGCACCAGAGAAAACCGATGCGCCACGGCGCACCTTTACCCAACAGGGATACGACTCCCCTTTTCCGGCAGTAGCGCGGGCTATCGAAACCCTCGGCTTTGCGCGCCGCTCCGATGAAAGTTACCGCCGCTGGATTGAGCGTATCCGCGACATATTCGCCTCCCGCGGCGAGGCGCCGCCGCCGCTCCTCGACGACACGCTCGACGAGATGCTCCTCCTGCACGAACGCTACCGGTTCGGCCCCCGCGGCCTCTCACCAGAAGAAACCAACCGTTTCTTTGACGGCGTCGCGGCGTGGCTCACGAGATCCCGGACGAGACCTCACTGAACAGCGGGGCCCGCTGTACCAACGATGAAATAAGTTCGGAGAGTTCTGGGGCAAGTGTGCCTCGTTCCGGCAGATCAGGGAGGAAAAGCGTCGTCGGCTTTTGGGTATCGAACGGCGTGTATTTGAGGACGATGTGTTCGAGGTAGAACTCGGATGGGTTGCGTCCTGCAGGATCATAAAGTGGATCCCCGGGAAGCGGCAATCCCATCGCGGCGCACATCGCCCGTATTTGGTGAAACCGGCCGGTAAGGAGACGAATGAGAAGATGCCAGCGCCGATGGTTTCCGGGAACCGGCGTCGCCCCGAGAATCTCGAGCCACGCCGGCTTACCGCCGGATCGTGCGAGGTATGCTTTTCCGCCCGATTCTTTGAGGTACGCCTTGTGAACACCGAGAAATTCCTCTGGGGCCCGCCCTTCAGCAACGGCAACCCGCGCCAGATAATATTTTTCCCATCTTCTTTCCTTTATCTGTTTGTTTTGAAACACGATTGCCTCCGGCGTGAGGCAAACCACGAGGATACCGCGCGTTATACGGTCGAGACGATGCGGTAGTTTCGGATCACTCCCGGGATAGTGGCGCGATACGAACGACTTGACCGACCGCCCCTGCCGATCGTTTCTGAACTCACTCGAGATGCCTACCGGCTTGAAGAGTACAATCTCGTGACGATTCTCACGCAGAGCAACAAGGTCGTCCACTGCCATCAGCGATGCGCTGCTTCGGCCAGCTGGAGCATCCGCACGATAGCCTGATGCCCTCTTTCGCGCGCTACCTGCAAGGCCGTTTTCCCCTCGAATTGCCGGATGGTCGGGTCGGCACCGAGCGAAAGGAGCCGATCCACGAGGTCGGCGTCGCCGCGTTCGACGGCGTAGAAGAGCGCCGTCTTGCCGTAGGAATCGGCGACATTGAGTTGCAGCCGCTTGCCCAGCAAAAGATTCACGAGCATCGGGCGGTTCTGCTCGATCGCCATCATGAGCGCCGTTTTGCCTTCCTTGTATTTGAAGTCGAGGTCACCGGTGCCGCCGCTCCGCAGGATGAGTTCCGCAGCCCCGAGTTGGTTTTTGTGGAAGGCAAACATGAGGAGCGTGCTTCCTTTGAAGTATTTTCCGTTGACATCGGCCTTGCCGTCTATGAGTGCCCGGAGGACATCGAGATAGCCCTTTTCGACCGCATAGACGATGAACGGCTTTCCGTCGTCCATCTTTCCATCCGCCGGCGCCCCGCTCGCAAGCAGTTTGCGCACTGCGGCGCCGTCGCCCCGCGTCACCGCGTCCTGTATCTCCATCGGAAGACGATCGAACTTCCCGAGAATGTCTATTGCCCCCTTGCGACGCGCCTCCATCGCATAGTCGAGTGCCGTTTTGCCCTCACTGCTTTTCTGGTTGCGGTCGGCGCCGCGGTTGAGCAGGAGGTTGATGATCTTTTCGTCACCCGCCTCGGCGGCATACATGAGCGGCGTCTTGCCGCGTTGATCGGTCGCGTTGAGATCGGCCCCCTTCTGGATGAGTATCTCGGCGAGCGTTGGATTCTTCATGCTGATGGCGTGCATGAGCGCCGTCTTTCCGTCGGGGCCGGCTTGATCCACAATGAGGGTCGGGCGCGTAAGGAACAGCCGAATAATCCCCATCTGCCCGGTGTTTATCGCGGTGATGAAGATCGGCCAGCCGTCTTCATCGGCGGCGTTGACATCGGCGCCCGCCTCTATCGCCTCGGCAACCGCCGCCAACTTCATGTCGCCGACCGCCTCGAAGAGTCGCTGGGTCGCCTCGGCGCGCGAGGCACCCACCAGCGCTTGCCCGAAGAAAATGATCGTGAAGATTGCAAGAAAGAACCGTCGCACGGCACCCTCCGGGAGCATGGATGAAACTCAGTGCGGATTGCTCGGATCAATGCCCGGCACGATAATGTAGCAGTCGCGCGTGTCGAGCAGCGTCCCGGCGCCCCACACCTCTATCTTTGCGATGAAGAGGTGTGATTCGGTTGTTTGGTTGTCGTAGATCGTATTGCGGAATGTCACGGTGAAGGTTACTTTCTCCCCCGGCTCGACATCAGTGAACTCGTCGGGCGAAATGCCCTGAATGAACTGCGTCGTGTCGGAGACGCCATAGGTATTGTCCACATGTTTGCGCATCGTGGAGACATCAATGCTGATATGTTGGGTAAGTTCTATCACCGCGTCCACGATGGTATCCGACATGCCGGTACCGTCAGGGTTGATAACCTGATTGAAGGCTTCACCGGTCGTCCCGTCCACCGAGCCGGTTGCTTCGGCAATAGTCTGATAGAAAGGCATGGCCGCTTGGCTCGTGCTCGAGTCGAGCCCGATGAATTTGGCGTTCACCGCGCTCATCGCCGTGATCACATCGGTAAGTGAGCGGGCATGATTGTCGGCAATCGGGTTCCCAAACTTATCGAAAGAAAGCCATTGACCGAAATCGGTGGTAAAGGCCTCGTCGGTCATCATGATGACGATGGGAAGCGCGCCGGGACGAAAACAGAGTCCACCGAACCGGCCGGCCGGGCACTGTGCCGCCGGAATATCTATGATGATTTCATAACCTCCCTGCGCCGTACCGCAGCCATTGATCGGATGACAGATGCGCTGATAGGTGCCGGCACCGGTGACCGTTTGATAGAGCGCCTC
>CALITV010000032.1 GCA_938048925.1 uncultured bacterium
AGCAGGTGGCCGGTCATGGATTTTGTCGAGTTGACCTTTATCTTCCGCGCATGGTCGCCGAAGAGTTGCTTTATCGCCGCGGTTTCCAGTTTATCGTTGAAGGGTGTTGAGGTCCCGTGTGCATTGATATACTGCACCTCCTCGGGCTTTATGTGGGCCGAGGCAAGCGCGTATTTCATAGCACGGTAGGCTCCCTCGCCGCCCGGCGCCGGCTGGGTGATATGGAAGGCATCGGAACTGGAACCCCAACCGACGACCTCGGCATAGATCTTCGCGCCGCGCGCCGTGGCGTGTTCGAGTTCCTCGAGAATGAGCGCCGCCCCCCCCTCGCCCGGGACGAAGCCGTCGCGGTCCTTGTCGAAGGGACGCGATGCCCTCGTCGGCTCCTCGTTGCGGGTCGAGAGCGCTTTCATCGCGCAGAAGCCGCCGACCGACATCGTCGAGATGGCCGCCTCGCAACCGCCGGTCACCATGATATCGGCGATACCTTCGCGGATGACGCGAAAGCCCTCGATGACGCCGAAGGTACCGGTCGCACAGGCCGCGACGGGACAGAACTGCGGCCCCTTGAGGCCGAAGCGTATCGAAATGTATCCCGGCCCGAGGTTGGCAATGAGTTGCGGAATGATGAATGGCGAGATACGACGCGGTCCTTGCTGAAGGAATTTCGCATGTTCCGTCTCGAACGAGAGAATACCGCCGAACCCGATGCCGTAGGAAACACCAACCCGCTCGCGATCCTCTTTCTCGAAGTCAATGCCGCTGTCGTGGACCGCCCCGATGGAGGTCGCGAGGGCGAAGTGCTGGTAACGATCGAGCCGTTTCGCCTCTTTCTCCTCGATGCCGTGATCGGTCGGCGAGAACCCCTTCACCTCCCCCGCAATACGGGTGGCGAAATTCGTTGCGTCGAACTGGGTGATCGGTCCGATGCCGCTTCTGCCTGCAAGCAACGCCTCCCATGTCTCCGCGGCACTGTTCCCGACAGGACTGATGACACCTATACCCGTAATGACCACTCTCCGCATGAATGACCTCCTCGTTGTTGGATTCGGTGCGGTTTCCAGCAACCGTCTAGGCGTTCACCTTGCCGCTGATGTAGGTTACCGCGTCGCCTACCGTCTTTATCTTTTGCACATCCTCGTCGGGGATCTCGATGCCGAACGCATTCTCGAGTTCCATGACGAAATCAACGACATCGAGCGAGTCGGCGTTGAGGTCTTCGATGAAGGCCGTCGTCTCGGTGATCTTTCCCGCATCGGCGGAAAGTTTGTCCGCCGCAAGCGCGATGACCTTCTGCATGATCTCCTGTTTTTCCATGGTCTTCCTCCGATGGTAAGTGGTTACTGGTCACATATACATGCCGCCATTGACCTTGAGCACCTCGCCCGTGATATAGCGAGCCATATCGGAA
Source organism: uncultured bacterium (assembly GCA_938048925.1). Classification (GTDB taxonomy): domain Bacteria; phylum UBP6; class UBA1177; order UBA1177; family JAKLFG01; genus CALITV01. The sequence continues at coordinate 1,412 of CALITV010000032.1, forward strand.
CAGAGAAACAACGCTGCATTCGCGATGTCCTCCGGTTTCCCCGTCTCTTTGAGTGGGATGATATCCATGAGCGCCTTCCGCGCCTCTTCGGGCATCGCCTGCGTCATCGCCGTTTCAATGAAACCGGGAGCGATTGCATTGACCCGCACCTTTTTCGAGGCGAGTTCCCGGGCGAGCGATTTGGTCATTCCGATGAGTCCCGCCTTCGACGCGGCGTAGTTCGCCTGCCCGATGTTCCCCATCTGGCCGATAACTGAAGCAATATTTACTATGCAGCCACCGTTCTTCATGAGCGGCCGCATGAGCGCTTGTGTCACCCAGAAGGCACCAGTGAGGTTCACCGCAATGACCCGTTCCCACTCTTCGGGCTTCATTCTCAGCGCAAGGTTGTCGGCGGTGATACCGGCATTGTTGACAAGAATCGTCGGGGTCACCGCGGTAAGCAATTTTTTCAATTCGGCATCCACCATCTCGCGATCAGCGATGTCAAACCCGCACAAATAAGCCGTGCGCCCCATCTCTCGTATCCGTGCGGCAAGTGCCTCGGCCTCGGAACGCAGGTTTTTTTCGGGGTCGCTTTTGTGGGCATAGTAATGGATGACCACATCGGCTCCCTCGCGGGCAAAGGTGAGCGCTATCGCCTCGCCGATGCCTCGTGAGGCCCCGGTGATGACTGCCGTTTTTCCCTGTAATAACATAAAGTTATCCTCCTCTCTGCTCAAGAGAACTGACATGCGAGTCTATCTTTAGTCGAGAACGGAGAAGATGTCAACAAAAATCGGGAAGAAAACCGCCGTCTCTTTTTGCGGCATATAAGATTGCAAAAAACGGCGCGGCGTGCTATAGCACACTGTGCCTGACTAACGGGGGAAACTATGCGTAGAACGCTCTTCCCGATAACGGTGACTTTGCTTCTGCTGGTGCCGTTCGCCTTGCTCACCGCCGCCAAGAAAAAGCCGAAGGTCGCCGTGATGGAGATAGAAGACCGATCGAAGAAATTCGATGCCGACACCGTAGCGAACGCCACCGATATCCTCCGCTCCGAACTTTCTTCAACCGGCCGCTTTATCGTCATAGACAAGACGAGTCAGCAGAACAAGATGAAAGAGGCTATCAAGGAAGGCAAAAAAGAGTCGTTCGAAAAGTGTCAGGGGCGCAACTGCGAGATACCGCTCGGACAGGCGCTCGCCGCCGATACCATACTGAGAGCCACCGTCTCGTGTCTCGGCAAACGGTGCACCCTTGCGACCGAAATGATAAGCATCGCCAAAGAGGCGACCATCGCAGGCGCCACCGGAGAATTCGATGGAACACCGGAGGGGATGCTCCCCGCTCTCAAGAAGGTAGTGCGCGAAATGGCCGACGCCGCCGGCGGCGACTACGCCGCAGAGGATCTCGATGTCAAGACGCTCTATGCGCAGGCGATGGAGGCCGACAAGAACGGCGCCGATGAGCCCGAAAAGGCGATCGAGGCATGGAAGAAGGTCGAGGAGATAGAGTCGAACAACCCGTACAAAACGCTCGCCAAAACCAAGGTTCGTGAGTGGCAGACGTACCTCAACCAAAAGGCGGAACTCGAAAGGGATCACGATGAAGATGTCGCGCGGCTCATCACGATGCTTCCCGATCTTTCCGTCGGTTTCGAGACAAAGAAAAAGGCGCTCTTCGAGTTCAGGGAGAAATACTCGAAGGTCTACGGCGAAAACGATTACCAGACCGTGCTCATGGCGGTCGCCGACAAGAAACTGCGCGAGCGGCTCCAGAAAGCGATGCTCCCCGGCGTCGAGGCGGCGGCGGCAGACCCCGATGCCGACATGGTGACCATTCCGGCAGGTTTCTTCACGATGGGATGCGGCAACGATGATTGTCCCAAGGACACCAGACCGTCCCGCCAAGTGTATCTCAATGAGTTCAAACTAG
>CALITV010000033.1 GCA_938048925.1 uncultured bacterium
ATACCGGTTCCCCCGAAGTGCAGATTGCGCTTCTGACCACCCGCATCAATCAACTCACCGAACATTTTAAGGTGCACAAGAAAGATAACCATGGACGGGTCGGCCTGCTCAAAATGGTCGGCAAGCGCATGAAACTGCTCAAGTATCTCAAGGACAGCGATTTCGTGCGCTATAACGACCTTATCAAGGAGCTCGGGCTCCGCAAGTAGCGAACAGATTCGTGTCTCACGAACATCCACACCGTCCTCATTCCTGACAACGAGGTAGTTCAGATGAAAACGCATCATGCGAGGTCCACTGACTTTCAAGGTCTCCCCTTTACGCTGGAGACCGGCAAGTACGCTAAACAGGCCGACGGCGCCGTCTGGTGCCGTTATGGCAACACCGTCCTGCTCGCCACGGTAGTCGCCGCGAAAGGCGAGGCGCCTGCGGAACAGGATTTCTTTCCGCTTTCGGTTGACTACATCGAGAAATTCTATGCTGCCGGCCGTTTCCCCGGCGGTTTCCTGAAGCGCGAGAGTCAACCGAATACCGACGAAAAACTTTCGGCGCGTATCATAGATCGTCCGATACGCCCGCTCTTTCCTGATTGGTACCGCAACGAGACGCAGATCATCGTGACCCTCCTTTCACATGATGAGAATGCCGATCCCCGCGTCGCCGCGGTCACTGCCGCGTCGGCTGCACTCATGGTCTCGGATATTCCCTTCCTTGGTCCGATCGGAGCGGTTCGGGTAGTGCTGAAAGAGGGGCATTACCTCATTAACCCTTCCCCGGAACTCCAGAAGGATTCCCGGCTCAACATCGTGATGGCCGCGAACCGCGATTCCATCATTATGGTCGAGGGAGAAGCGCGGGAGGCGACCGAGGAAGAGATGACCGAGGCGCTCGCCTTCGGCCATGAGGCGGTACAGCCGCTCTTGAATCTGCAGGAGTCGCTCGTTGCGCAGGTCGCTCCGGTCAAGCGACAGCCACCCGAGATAAAGGATGACAGCGCCCTCCGTAATTTCATAGAGATCTTCGTCGCCGATAAGATACCAGAGGCGCTCGCAATCCGCGAGAAACTTTCCCGCTATGCCGCGGTGGACACCATCAAGGCCGAGGTCGATGCCCGCATCAAAGAGGCGATCGAGGGGGGGACCACCTTTGTCGAAGGGGAAGATCTTGAAAAGACGACCGTCCGTGCCCATAAGATATTCGAAGAGATACTCAAGCGAACCATGCGTCGTATGATCACCGAAAAAGGAGAGCGGATAGACGGCCGCGGTCCCACCGACATTCGTCCCATTTGGATTGAGGTCGGACTCCTTCCTAATGTCCACGGTTCGGCCATTTTCACGCGCGGAGAAACGCAATCGCTCGGCACCATCACGCTGGGGGTCGGTTCTGATGAGCAACGCATTGATACCGTCGTCGAGGAGACGAGCAAGAAATTCATGTTCCACTATAACTTCCCGCCGTTCTCGGTCGGCGAGGTGAGCCGGCTCAAGGCGCCGGGACGGCGCGAAATTGGACACGGTAATCTTGCCGAGCGGGCGCTTAAGCCGCTCATGCCCTCACCGGAGGAGTTCCCCTATACTACCCGCGTCGTTTCGGAGATACTCGAATCGAACGGCTCTTCTTCGATGGCGAGCGTCTGCTCGGGATGCCTCGCCCTCATGGATGCCGGCATCCCCTATAAAAAGCATGTCGCCGGCATCGCGATGGGGCTCATCAAGGAAGGAAACGATTACGCGATTCTTTCCGACATCATGGGCGACGAGGACCACCTCGGCGATATGGACTTCAAGGTCGCGGGGACGCGCGACGGCATTACTGCCATTCAGATGGACATCAAGATACACGGTCTGCCGCGGGAAGTGATGGAACGAGCCCTCGCTCAGGCGCGGGAAGGGCGCCTTCATATCATCGGAGAGATGGAGCGGGCGCTTCCGGCACACCGTCCTGAACTTTCGCCGCTCGCCCCCAAACTGGTGACCATAAAGATAAATCCCGAGAGGATACGGGACCTTATCGGTACCGGCGGCAAGAACATCAAGTCTATCATAGACAAGACGGGCGCCGAGATAGAGGTGCAGCAGGATGGCTCGGTGCTCATCGCGGCGCGCGACGCGGCGGTCCTCGAGGCGACGATCGCGCTGGTGCGATCGTTCACCGACGAAGCGGAAAAAGGAAAGATATACGAAGGAATCGTGACCCGGATCGAGGATTACGGGGCTTTCGTCGAGGTTCTGCCGGGAGTCGTCGGTCTGCTTCATGTCAGCCGTATCGCCGATCGCCGCATCGAGGATGTCCGCGATGTCCTCTCGATCGGTCAGAAGGTGCGCGTCATCTGCGTCGAGGTCGAGCCGGGCGGAAAGTTCCGTCTCAGCATGAAACCGTCCGATTTCGAGCGTGATTTCTCCAACGAGAACGGAGAGGAGGAGCCCCGCCATGAGCGGCGCTCCGAACGGGAGCGGCGCGACGGCGACCGCGATCGTTCCCGTGACCACAAGGGAGATCGCCGCGACGAACGATCGCCTCGTGACCGCAAACACCACGGCGATGCCAAGAAACACCCGAAAGTCGGCTGACGGTATTCCCGTCAAGATAGCCACATCTGTGGCCGATTTGCCGTTGCCTGTTTATCAGACCGAAGGAGCATCGGGGGCAGATGTGCGCGCCGCCGAGGAGACCATCATCCCGGCGCACGGATGGGGCGCTGTTGCGACGGGGCTTTTTTGCGAGGTGCCCGAGGGGTGGGAGATACAGGTTCGTTCCCGGTCGGGGCTTGCGCTCAGAGAAGGGGTATTCGTCCTCAACTCCCCCGGCACCGTGGACAGCGACTACCGCGGCGAGGTGAAGGTCATCCTTGCGAACCTCTCGGAGAGAGATTTCGTCGTGAAGCGGGGCGACCGTATCGCCCAGCTCGTTCTTGCGAAAGTCGAGAGGGCGCTTTTTTCCCCCGCTGACGGTCTTTCGGCGTCGAGACGCGGTTCCGGTGGGTTTGGTCATACGGGTCGGTAGCAAGGAGTTCACGATGCCCATCTACGAGTATGTATGTCGGTCTTGTGGAGCCGAAATCGAGGTAACTCAGAAGATGAGCGATGCGCCGCTTACGGTCTGCGATCGGTGTGG
>CALITV010000034.1 GCA_938048925.1 uncultured bacterium
CTGCCATACCCAGTACGGTGAGCAGTGCGACATCGGGGCGCGGCAGTGCTGGTCGGGGTTCACCTGTCAACATTCTCTTTGGACACTTCCGCGCGGTGGTGTTTACGACTGGGACGACGGCCTCCAAGGGTGGCAGGAAACCACCAACTTCTGGAAACGGCGCACCGGTTACTATACCCCGACGCAGAGCGGCGCCTACAGTTTCGGTTACCTTCAGAGCACCTATTGCGATTGGGAAACCGGCTACGGCTGTTACGAACCGAACTGGAACGAAACGGGACGGCTCAGTGGAACCTACGATATGTCGTTCTGTACCTCCTGCACGGTGAAGGTCTCATTCTCTTACACTGGTCGCGTCGAATACAGTGAATATGGCGATTCTCCCGACCCCTTCTTTGCGACATGTAGTGGTACCGGCGGCGCCTCGTGGGTCAACGATGTGCCCCTCTCGCCGTACTATTACTACGACAGTGAATCTGGTTATTGGAATTGGGGCTACCGCCAGTGGACCCTGCCGGCATCGTGTCTTACGAACTCGTTCACGCTTGGTCTCCGATTCACCTCGAATTCGTGGAGCAACGAAGTCGGAGTTACCGTTGACGACCTGAGCATCAGCCACCCGGCGGGAAATCTGCCCAAAGGGAACTTCGATGCCGTTACCAACGGCCCGGGGAGCACCCTCTGGGGCTGGACCTGCGATCCCGACAACTACGCTCTGCCGCTCCTCGTTCAAGTCGCCTTCTATCCGCAAGGCAACCTGAATACGACGCCGGTCGTGAAATGGCTCCGCGCCGCCAGTCTGCGCGAAGAGGCGGTCGGAACTCAGTGCGGCGGTGAACGTTACCACGGCTTCGTCTATACGCTCGAAGAGTCGGTCACGGCGGTGCTCGGCAGTGGCACCCATACCGCCTATGCGTGGGCGGTGAACATCCCCGCAGCCGGTTGGGGAGCACTCTGCGGTGGCCACTTCAAACAGTTGGGCGTCAAACAGTTCTCTCTGCCGTAAGAAATACGCCGTTTCGGAAAGAGCCGGGGGTCTAGAAACTTCCAGCCACCGTCAGCCCTCTGCTCTTTCCACTTGTTAAATGTGCTTTTGGAATCGCACCACGGCGGCGGCGAAGGTGACGACGCCGAGGATGGTCAGCGCGATGAAATCTGGGTAGAGCACCTCAATGCCGGAACCTTTGAGGAAGAGCGAGCGGACTATCTCGAGGTAGTAGGTGAGCGCGATGCCTTTTGAGAGATATTGGAACGCCGCCGGCATGGATGCGATCGGGAAGACGAAGCCCGACAGGTAGATGAAGGGCATGAGGATGCCGAACATGACGGTCATCATCGCCTGTTGTTGCGTGTGCGAGATAGTGGAGACAAGGAGGCCGAGGCCGAGGGTGTTGCAGAGAAAGAGGAGTGATCCGGAAAAGAGAAGTGCCGCCGATCCGCGCAGGGGAAGACCGAAAACGAAGAGTGCGGCGAGGGTGACGAGCAAAACCTCGATGAGTCCGATGACGAGGAACGGCAGGAGTTTTCCCAGAAGGAGCGATAGTTTGTGGAGCGGAGTCACCACGAGCATCTCCATCGTCCCCGCCTCCTTTTCGCGGACGATCGCCATCGCGGTGAGCATGACGGTGATGATCATGAGGATAAGCCCGAGAATCGCCGGCACCATGAAGAAACGTGTCTTCAACTCGGGATTGTACCAGACCCGATCGCGGAGGTCTATGCCGGCAGGTGCCGGAAGCGCGCTCACCATCGCCCGAGAGAGGAGAATGTTCGAGGAGTAACGGGAGGTTATTTGTACCGACAGGGCAAGGCTGTTCATGGCGTAGGTTGTGTCGGAGCCGTTCACGAGTATCGGGACCCTCGTCGCCTCCCCGCGTCGGAGGCTCCTGCCGAATCCTTGCGGAATCACCAGCGCCGTGTGCACCGTGCCGTGCTCCATGAGTTTGTCTATCGCGGGAAGATCGTTCGTTTCGACGGCGCGTACGAAATGGCCGCCCGCGAAAAAATGAGCCAAGAAATCGCGACTTTCTCCGCTTTTGTCGGCGTCGCAGACCGCCGTGGGGATGTGCTCGACCTCGAAGTTGACGGCGAATCCGAGGATGATGAGTTGAATGACCGGTGCCACGAAAAGAATGGGAAACATGCGCTTGTCGCGGAGCAGTTGCAGGAATTCCTTGCGCATCATACGGGTAAGCATTCGGCGCATCAGACGAGCCTCGTTCTTTTGAGCCGTATCGTCGCCGCCGTAAGCAGAAGCGTCGAGAAGATCGCGAGCGCCGCGAGATCGGCGATTCCCGTTTCGATGCCCGCGCCGCGCAACATGACGGCGCGAAGAAGTTCGACGAAGTAGCGCGCCGGGACAACCACGGTGATCGCCCGAATGACGGCCGGCATACCGGCGATCGGAAAGATGAATCCCGACAGAAGAAGCGAGGGAAGGATACTCGAGAGTGCCGCAACGAAGAAGGCGACCTGCTGGGATGTCGTCATCGTCGAGATGAGCACCCCTTGAGCGAGCGCCGCGAGGACGAAAAAGAGCGTGGCAAGGATGAAGAGAAAAAGCGATCCGCGGATGGCGAGCCCGAAGGCGCCGTGTCCGACGAGGAGGAGGAAGGCTGTGCTCACCGCAGCGACCACGAGGTAGGGCACTGTTTTCCCGATGATGACCGTCGGCGCCGAAAGGGGAGAAACGAGCAGTTGTTCCATCGTGCCCTGCTCCCGCTCGCGTACCACCGACAGCGCCGTCGAGATGGTGCCGGTAATCATCAGAATGAAGACGATGAGACCGGTTACCAGAAAGAGGCTCGACTTCAGTTCGGGGTTGTACCAAACACGCGGCTCGGGAACCACCGGCATCGGAAACAGACGCACCGTTCCTCGCGGTGCCTCCGAGGCGATTTCCCGACTGAAGGTCATGGCGAAGGTGCGGAGATACCCCTGCACGATCGTCGCCGTGCGCCCGTCGGAGCCGTCAATAATCGCCTGCACCGGCACCGTCTCGCCTTGTTCGAGCGCCGTACCAAACCCGCGGGGAATCACGACGGCGACCGTTACCTCTCCCGCTTCGATCGCCCGGTCGAGATTCTTGCGACTCATGAAAACGGCGCGTAGGTCGAAGAAGCCGCCGGCGGTAAGGCGGCGGACGAGTTCCCGGGAACGATCGCTCTGATCGAGGTCGAGCACGCCGGTTGCGACATGCGTTACATCGAACGAGAGCACATAGCCGAAAAGGAAAAGCAAGAGCGCCGGCACGAACACGATGACGGCAAGACTCCGCGGGTCGCGCCCGATCTGCCTGAATTCCTTGACAAATACTGCTACGAGACTCACGGGTGTTTCTCCGCATACCACAGAAAGACATCCTCGAGTGTCGGCGGAATCTCCTCGACCGAGCAGAGGTCAGGAATCGCCGCGAGAAGTTCGTGCACCTCCGCCGCCCGGAACGATCCGAAGCGCTTCTCCAAACGCGAAACCTCGATGGCAGGCCGGTTTTCCGTCATGTCAACGCTCCGTCGGATCGGAAAGAAGCGCAACGAAAAGGTCTTCGAGCGCGGGACGCACCGGGCGGAACGAACGGATCGGCAGGGCCGCCGTCAGACGGTCGTGTATCGTCGCGGCATCGGCGTCGGCGTTCAAGGTGACCCGTATCCGATCTCCGGTAATCCGCACCGCGGCCACGCCGGGAGTCGAGCGGAGATGGGCGCATACCGCCCGGGGCGCATCGGCGGTTATCTCGACGAACCGCTCCGGCAGTTGCCGTTTCGCCTCGCGGGGAGC
>CALITV010000035.1 GCA_938048925.1 uncultured bacterium
TTGTTCTCGCGGAATCCTTCGACGACCGGAATAATGCCGGGATAACGGTCGAGGGTCGAGAGTGCCTCGACTTCTTCGAGAAAACGATCGATTCCTTTACGTACCCTCTGTATCGTGTCGTTTCCGACCATCTGGAGCCGGATTCCCTCTGCGTCCCGTTCGACCAGATGACGCGGGAAGAACTCGGTGATTATCACTTTCTTGCGGGTCTGTGCATCGAACCCGAGATACTGGACGAAGAAGTCGTCAGTGGCGAGAAGTCGTCCGACGACATAACGCTTATTGAGCAGATGACCGAGCGGCAATCCTCCCATGATGAATGGACTTTCGGGGCCCGCGCCGCAATGGGGGCAGATATCGTGCGGCCCCTTGAAAGACATACAGTACAGGCACAAATCCTTCAGAGGTTCCATGGAAGTAACTCCTCTTTCTCTCCCCTAGTCGTCTCTACGCGATAAAGCGTCCGGCACATGAAGGAAAGATGTCGGTATCGTCAGAAATCGTTTTGTTATCGGCTTGCGCAACCAACGAACAGCCGCATCCGGCATCCTCCGTGATGATCGGCGCGACGGTGTCGGCATCGGCCGCCGGGATATCGGCCTCGACTTCCGGCGCCGCATCATCAACCGCTGCCGTCGTATCGTCTTCCGGCATGATCGTCTCATCGACCGTCACCACGCTGTCTTCTCTTTCTCCCTCATCGTCCCTTTCATCCTCTTCCTCCTTTTCTTCTTTTTCTTCGTCGGGCAGTTCATCGGAACAGGGGAGAGCGGCCTTGGTGATGGTGACCTGATCGAGCAGTTTCGTATTGTTCTGATTGAACGAAAGGACCTGCTGGGCGGTCGCCCATGTTTCCATCGAGAGCGTGCCGCGATGTATCCGTATCTTGACATAGTGCATCAGCCCGCTGCAGATCTCGCTGCCATCCACCTTACCGATACCGCACATAATATTGGTCAGAAAGTCGGGAATGGTGGTCGCCCCGCCGCCGCCCGACAGCACATAGAGTGTCCCCTGTCCATAGTCTGGCGCGGTAATCGGATAGACGGCGTCCTTCGCGCCGAGTATCGGCTTGAACCGCTCGTAGTAATGGTTGTGTGCCATTAACACCACATCGACTTGGTGTTTTTCGATGACCGGAAGGAAAAAGGGATTCTGTCCCTTCTCGTTCGGTTCGTGCCCCACCTTCTCGTTGATGCCGATCCCCGCCGAACAGAAGAAGGGGTGGTGCACTACGACGAATTTCCAGAGCGCGTCGGCGTTCTCCGTCAACACCGCGTCCATCCAGTCGGCCGTTTCGGCGAACAGCCCGGTAAAGGTGGCGGTCGAGATGCCGATGATGAGCGCGTTGCCGTAGCGGAAATAGTAAGAGTCCTCGGTGCCGGTGACCGGGTTGCGCGGCAGTTGGAAGAGGTTGTTGAAATGGGCGGTGTCGCCCTCGCCGGGGCCGTCGTCGTGGTTGCCGATGACCGGCAGAACCGGCTTTTCGGCCATGATCGCCGGGGTGACGGCGAGGTATTTGAGCCATTCGGCGTCGTTCGCGCCGTCATAGACCAGATCGCCGCCGTTTATCAGAAATGCTATCTCGGGATCGGAGAGTGCCTCGTTCATGATGTTTGCCCACTTCTGCGTCGCCCCGTCGCCCTTACTGTCGGCGCGGCTGTCGCTCGCGATCGAAAAGGCGAACGGCAGACAGGTGGTCGCCAAGGGAGCGGTGCGGAACGAGAAGACCTCGCTCCACTCGGGATCGGTGCCGACGGTGTAAAAATAGGTGGTCGCCGGTTTCAAGCCCGAGAGGCGGACCTCGTGAATATAGCGAAGGTTATCAGATAGTTTGCGGCTCTGCGCGCTCACCTCGCTGTCGAGCGCGTCGGGGGCGCTCCCAAACCGCAGGCGGCCGAGGCACGATTCGCGTGTCTGCCACGACACCGCGATCCGGCTATCGGTGTCGGGATCGTCGTAGGATATCTTGGCGAACTGCGGGCGACAGGGGGGAACATCGTTCCAGTCAAAATCGGCCGCCGCGAGCGCAGCCGGAAGTACCCAACACAGAATCGCCGGGAAATAACGCATGGGACACCTCTCTTGTTGCACCGCCGGAAGATGCCTCTCCATTGTAAGGGATTGGTGAGTCTCCCTTGAGGATGCGGTGAGGAGACCGTTCAGTGTTCGATCCGGTAGAGCGTCAGGTTGCGCCAGCGGGTTGAGTATCCCCCTTCGTCGAATCGGCGGAGGGGTCTCAGTTCATGGAGGAAACGGGCATTGTCGTAACCGCCGCGTTTCCGTTTCACCGGATCGTTCAGCATGATGTCGAAATCCATGATATAGCGTATATTTTCCTTTTCGAGATACTCTCCCAGCCGCCCGTTGCGGACGAACGGGACCACTGCGTCGTTAACCAGCCCATCGAGGTTGACCACGGCGCCTCCCGCGAAATAGCCGATGATGCCGGCGTTCCACGCCCCGACCCGGCCGTCGTCGGGCGGATCTGCTTTCAGGTAACGCCCCGCATCGAGCATCGCCCGCTGATGCGGCCACTTGGCAGTGCTTCCGTCAAGTGGGTGGATGAGAGATACATGGTGCACCGCGACAAAGAGAAGCGCGATACCTGCGAGTGTGTGATGGCGGCGGCGGAAGAGGGCGATCGCGGGAGTAAGGGCGAGAACCGCCGGGACCGCCAACTGCACGGTGTACCACGGCTGGATCGCGGCGTTTCCGGTATAAAAGAGCATATACAGCACAAGAAGGAGCGCCATGGTGCGCCACGGCGGCGAGGCCGGTGCTTTCTGTCTCCCATTGGCGTGCGGAGTTCGTGTCAGGGCTACTGCCGCGAGCACCGTGACAAGGCCGAGCGCCGCGAGGTCCCACCACAGGTCCTGCTTGGGAAACGAAAAGCCGAGAAGGGCGGGGAAGAGCATCGCCGCGTTGTAGAGCCGCTCCCCGAGCGGAGCGAACGCCGCCCAGTGACTCTTGATGAGCGCGCTTGCCTGCACCCAACTGCCGCTTATGGCGCGGGCATGGAAAAGCACGAGGCCGACCCCCGCCACTGCCCCCGCGAAGGCCGCGACGGCGGAATAGGCGATCCGCCGGTCACCGTTCCGGCGCGCCCGAACGAACGCCTCGATCATAAGGATCGCCGGCAAGAGACCGAAATCCGACCGGGCGATACTGCCGATAATCCCGCAGACGGCGGCACACGCGATGTGGTGCGACGAACGGGGCCGCTCCACGCCGCGCACCGCGGCAGTGAGGGCGATCGCCGATACGACCGCGATGCTCCATTCGGTCACCGAAACGGCGTTGAACAGGACATTCGGCGACAGGAGCAGTATCGCCGTCACCAATAGCATATCTTCTCGCCCTTTGCGGAACATCCATCCTAAAAGCACGAGCGCCCCCAGCGCCGCGATACCGAACGAAAGGGCGACGCCGAGACGGAGAAACTCCTCTTCGCCGGAGGAGAACAAACCGTGCGCGCCCGACAGCAGATAGCCCCACAGGAGATGGAATCCGGTCGCCCGGCTCACCCCGCCATCGAACGACCAGAGTCCGCTCCGGGCATGTTCGCGGGCGAGTCCGAGATAGTAAAAGGCGTCGTCAGGCAGATAGGCGACGAGTGTTTCGACCGGCGCGGCCATCAGAATGATGCCGCAGATCAGAAAGTGTATGAGCGCTGCCATCGCGAATAGATGCGGGAAACGGGAGAAAAGTCGTTCTCCGATCACGGCCCCTCCCGACGATAGAGAAGCGTTTCGCCGCCGCGTATGCCGGGATAGCGTGCCACCACCCGATAATCCGCAGCGCGGGAGGAATCAATGAGATGACGAAACCGGAACCGGTCACCGATCACGAGATAGTGCGGTTTTTTTGCCAGTATCACCATCATTTCGCGCTCGCCGTCTACGCCGAGCGCGCGGTTGTGTGCCGGTTTGGTAAGCAGCGTCGGGTGGGCATAGCGGTTCGTCAGCGGCGTGCCGAGGAGATAGGGGATTATCTGGAGCCGCTCATCGGCAAAAACGGTGTCGCCGGGGACCAGCGCGGGGACGATGTCGGCCGCTATCCGGCGCGGGATATCGGGGGCGAAGAGAAAAGCAGTCGTCTGAATAAAGAAGAGGGAGGTAAGAAGAAGCCCGACCACCCACAAAAGCCGCGGAGCGACGCGGGATCCTTTGTCCCATAGCCGCACCAATTCGGGGGCGGCGAATATTGCGAGCGCCGGGATGAGATGCAGAAAATAATGGTCGAAGAATTTTCCCGGCACAAAGATCGTAACGACCACCGCGGCACTCCAAAAAATTGGGAGCATTGCCCGGCCGCGCTCTTTTTGCCACAGCGTCACGACCCGCCGGACAAAGGGGATCGCGATCCACGCAAAGCGGACTGCGAAAAGGAGCAGTGTCCCGACGAGAAACCACGATACTTCGGCGTACTCCTGCCGGTATCTGCCCGGCAGAACAAAGAGGATGCGCAACAGTTCGGTGCGGTCGCCCAGAAGCGGCATCGCCGCGAAAAGCGTGAGGTAGGGCATCACAAACAGGAAGGGTGCCCCTATCAGGGCGATCATCGCGGGCCGCGCCGCGCCGCACCGCACCGACCACGCCATCAGCCCCACCATCCAGAAGGCGGAGAAGTCGAACAGCGTCACCGGCTTAAAAAGCGCACCGACACCGCACAAAAATGCGGTGCCGAGCAACCCGAAACGGGGAAAAGCGACGAGCAACCACACCCCTGCGACGATGAGAGGAAGAAAGAACAGTTCGGTGTTCGCGGCGAGTCCCGACCGGTGCATCGAGAACAGGAGCGCCGTCGTCAGTCCGCCGAAAAGCGCCTCACGCGAAGAACCGCCGAGCGCTCGCACCGACCGGTCAACGAAAAAGGCGGTCGCGGCGACCGCGAGCGTGCCGAAGACCCGAACCGGCCAGATCTCCTGCCCGAAAAGGTATTGCAGGACGGCGAACAACAGAAAAATCCCCGGCGGCTTATTGTCCCAGACGGTATCGTAGAGTCGTGCGCCGCCGAGCAGTTCACGGGCGACAAGGATGTAGGTTGATTCATCATGATCAATGACGCTGGGGAAAAACGACGGCCACCGAAAAACGAGAGAAACCACGATGTAAAACAACGACAGAACGAAACCCGAGACACCGCCAAATAAACCGCTAACAGTGTTTTGACGAACATCTTCGCTATTTTTCACGCCGTCCCCATACGCCGCTCACAAGAATCGCGCACAGTGTCGCCGTTATCGTGTAGAGGTTGCCGTCGTGTTTGGATATCGTGAACTCTCGATGAAATATCGTTTTGTAATCGTACCGGTGCTTGCCGCCGCTTCTCTCATGACGCTCCAGTCCTACCTCCGTTTCGCTTTCACCGGTACGCTGACGGTGGATCAGGTTTTTCCTGACGCCGTCCAGTCAACGGTACTCTTCGTCCTTTTCATGAGCGCCCTCATCCTTGCTGGACTCGGCTGGTACAACGGTACTGCCCGTGCCGACGAATGTGGCCTGTCGCGCGGGGAGGTGACGCGGCTCGCGCTTGCCGCCGCCGCTATAGGGGCGCTGTCGCTTCCCTATCTTTCCAACGATATCTTCATCTACCTCGCCTGCGGCGATCTGGCCCGTAAAGGGTTCAATCCCTATACCGATTGGCACATGCTCGCCGCGACGGCGCTCGACGGGCATCTTTCCCCTATCTGGCGCGATCAGCCTTTCTGTAAGTACGGGCCGCTTTCGACAGCCGTGTTCCATTTCTCGGCCCTTGCCGCACCGGGCGGGGTTGTCGCCATGCTCTTTCTCTACAAGGCGGTTCTCTTTGCGGCGGTTGCTGGATTCATTCATGTCGCGCGTCGTTTCTCCGAGACGATAGAAAAACAGGAGGGGATAGACCCCTTTCCCTTCATCGCGTTGTCACCGCTCCTCTGGTTGCAGGGTATGGGGCAGGGACATAACGACCTTTTTGCCGCGTTGCCGCTCCTGCTCGGTGCTCTGCTGCTCCGTTCGGACCGTCCTGTCGCCGCATCCGCCCTCTTCGCCGCCGCCGCCGCTGTGAAAGCCTACGCTGCAGTGGCCTTCCTCCTCGTCTTGGTCTATCTCTACCGGAAGGGCAAAAACGCGCTCTTCTCCGTTGCGTCAACCGCGCTACGCGCCTTATTTGTCGTTCTTGCAGTGACGGTTGTCCTCTATTTCCCCTACTGGAACGGCCTTGCGACCGTTACCGTTCCGTACGGAGCGCTCGCCGCCGAGATGCCGCTCAACAACACCGTCTTCCTCGCCGGATTTCTCTACGCGAAGATATTCCCTTCCTCCTCCCTGCCGATCGGTGAGGTGTTTGCCCTGATGCGCAGCGCCGCGTTGCCCTTCATTTTTCTCCTCGTCCTCTACCAGTTACGGGCCATGTTCCTCCACGGGGAACGGATGATCTTTCTGTTCGGACGATTGCTCATCGTCCTTTTCTGCTTTTTCGTCGCCCGCTTCCATCCGTGGTACCTGCTCGTTGCTATTCCCTTTATCGCCGAGCGGCTCGACCGGCGCTGGCTCGTGTGGTCGGTCGCGGTGATGACCGCCGCGAATCTGCTCGACATCCACAACTTCATGAGCCGCGACGCAATCGCCCTTTCGGTCGCGCTTCCCGCGGCAGTCGTTTTCGTCAACATCATGTTCTTCAGCCGGTTCCGCGACCGGTATCTCACGGCATGACGATACTCCGCCCGACACTCTATCTCGCCGGTGCACTTGCGGCGCTCATATTCATCGCAATCGTTGTCACCGATATCGAACAGGTGGACATATCACCCGTGGCGATAGAGACGATAGACCGCTCCATTGAGAAGACCGCTGCTGCATCGCCGGGTGCCGCCCGCCCGCTTCCCGATAACCTCCCTGCATGGGAACGGGAACGGGAGGATATCCGGCGGTCGCTCGATCGGTCTCTCGGGGTCTCACGCATATACGAAAAATCTCCCTTGAATGCGGTCGTCTCGGAGAAGCAACACCTCGCGGAAGGGCTGACGGTCCGTACGCTCCGCTATGACGCCGAACCGGGGATGACGGTGCCGGCGCTCCTGTTCGAACCGCCCGGCGTCGGCCCCTTTCCTGCGGTCATTCTCTTTGCGGGGCACACCGGCAAGGGGAAATCATCTCCCGAGTATGCGCCCCTCATCGCCGAGATACTCCGTCACGGAGTCGCGGTGCTCGCCGTGGATGAAATCGGTGCAGGGGAGCGGGCGTTCACCGGCCAGCACGCGCCCGAACTCCTCGAATACGGGGTGACGCCGGGCGGTGTCCAGATACGCGATGGGACGCGGGCGATAGACCTCCTCGAAACCATTCCCTCGATCGACCGCAACCGAATCGGCGCGGTCGGCCATTCGGGCGGCGGTTTCCAGTCATTCTATCTTGCCGCTCTCGATGAGCGAATCGCGGCGGCGGCGGCGATCAAGTATGTGAGCAGTTATCTCGGCATGATCCGATCAGGCCTCGAACATACGCTCGACAACTACCTGCTCTACCCGCTCCGCTCGTTCGAACAGCGTCATGTGCTCGCCGCCATCGCGCCGCGCCCCTTTCTCGTCGTTTCAGCGACAGGCGATATCTTTCCCTTCGCAGAAACACAGCGCACCGTCGCCGATGCCGCCACGGTATACCATCTTTTCGGGAAAAAGGATCTCCCTGCCTTTGCTTGGAGTAAAGGGGGACACAACCTTTCTTCTTTCGATATCGAAAAAGCCGCGGCTTTTTTTGCCCGTTACCTCGGCGGTACCTCGATCAGCGGTGACCGCCAGAAGGTGCTCCGCCTCGTGAAGCGAGGCATGACGCTGAAGGTGGGGATCCCGCCCACCGGGAAAAAACGCGTGGAGGATCTGGTAAGCCGTCTTGCGGCACGATCGCGTTCCCCCGAGAAGGCGTCCCCCGGCGTGGAGAATCTCTCTTCAGGCGAAAACTCCAATGATTTCAATCTATTGGTGCTTGCCGATACGCACACCGATGACCGATCCGCCCGCCGCCGCATCGTAGCGCTGGGGAGAGCAGGCCATTTCACCGTACGGGGCGAACTGATCGCACCGCTCTCCACACCGCCGCGTCGCGCCCTGATCGTCCCCCGTCGAGACGGCAACGGGCGATCGCTCTGCCGCGCCGAGGTCAGTGCGGGGAATGCCTGTTTTCTGGTCGAACCGCGGAGCGGGACCACGGCAAACCGGTTGTTCCCCCGCTTTGGGTATGCCGAATACCGCAGCTG
>CALITV010000036.1 GCA_938048925.1 uncultured bacterium
GGAATTATGCTCTCGTTCCGCGACATAATCGAGGTTAAACCGGGTTATGAGTTCGTTGAGAATCACGCGGCTCTTGAATACCTCTATCTCGTTGGTCAGTTCGGAGTTACCGCCGCCGAGGACAAGATCAATCGGTGCGTCGAGTGCCGCCTGTTGTTGGCTCTTGTCGAGCATGAGGCGCACCGAGATGGGGTATTCGGGCTGGGCGAGCAGAAAGAGAGCGATGATTGTCGAGAACGAAAAAAATGCGACTATAAGCGCGGTGACGATATGGCGCCGGATGATCTTTGCAATATCGGTTAGGGTGAGTTCTTTCATATCTACTTGAGTTTCTCGACGGCGTCGATCGTATTGTTAAAAGTACCGGTTGCTGCCTCAAGCAGTTGGAAGGTCGGCAGAAGTTGTTCAATAATGCGATTGTAACTGGCGAGCGCCGTCGGTGCCACCACCAAACGGTCTCCCGGTTGAAGCCGCAGGTTGTGCCCTGAATCGCCCCCGATGATTTTATGGTAATCAAGAGTCGCGAACTGGAACTTGCCGCTGTATTGGCGCACGAGGTAGAGTGCGGCGGTATCGGCGGTCACCCGATCAATACCGCCCGCCTCGGCGATGAGGTCGAGAACGGTGTAGTCTGGTTTGGTTATCTGATAGGCGCCGGGCCGTGGAACTTCGCCGACGATATAGACGCGTTCCGCAGACGCCGGTGGGACGAAGAAAGTGTCGCCATCGCGGAGATGCACCTGAGCGTAGTCGAGTTTGCCCTTACTCGCTTCGGCGAGCGAGAGGGGAATGATTTTGTCTTTCCGCTTGAGGTAAATGGTATTGACGATGGTCATGGTGCCGCCGGTTGAAATCGGAGTGATGCGCGAGAGGGCTTCCATGACGGTCGTCGTGGGGGTGATGCTGTATTTTCCGTTGTTGGTTGAGGCACCGGTGATATAGTAGAATTGGCTCTGAAACTTGACGATTTCTAGGGTTACATCGGGATTTCTTACGAATTCTTGGAGTTTTTCCTCGATAAAGCGCGCCGCCTCTTTCTTGGTAAGACCGCCGACCTTGACGCTTTTGATGATGGGGTAGAGGATTTCGCCGTTTTCGTCCACCACCTGTCCATAGAACTGGCTGATGGACATGGCCTTGGAACTCAATTCGGGAATATTATAGACATCTATTTTCAATTCATCGCCGGTGCCGATACGGTATTCCTCGTTTTCGCCGAACAGTTCTCGAACATCATTCTCGGCGTCAAGCGGAGCAAACGAAAGTTCCAGCGGCGCCACCTTCTTACCATAGTATTGAGTATGGGAGCATCCGCCGACAACGAACACCAGTGTGAATAGCCCCAGCAAAAGGAGCGCAAAAAAACGCATCGTTGCCTACCATATCTTCGAAAACGCTTTTACTATACAGCAACAAGAAGATAACTCAAGAAAAACACGGCGCATCTCATGGAGAATTTGACCATCGTGTTCTTTTTTGTTATTGGCGGCGTATGAAACTGACGCGGTCCGTCGTACGGCGATTTCGGAACACGGTGTGCTCTTATTTCGAGGAACACGGCCGTTTGTTTCCGTGGCGTTTGACCACCGATCCTTACGAGATACTGATCTCGGAGGTGATGCTCCAACAGACGCAAACCTCGCGGGTGTCTGCATATTACCCTAAGTTCCTCGCACGATTTCCCGACATTGGGACACTGGCGGGAGCGCCGCTTCGGGAGGTGCTTGGTGCTTGGCGGGGGCTTGGTTACAACCGTCGAGCGCTTTTCCTCAAACGGTGCGCGGAAGAGATTGTTCTTCGCCACGAGGGCGTTCTCCCGAGAACCATAGAGAACCTTCTTTCTTTGCCCGGTATCGGTCCTTACACGGCACGCGCCGTCCTTACTTTCGCCTTCAATCAGCCTCATGTGTTCATCGAGACGAACATCCGGGCCGTCTATCTCCATCATTTTTTCCCACATCGTGTCGGAATAAGCGACAGAGAAATCCTGCCGCTTATCGAAGAGACGCTCGACCGAGAGAACCCACGACGCTGGTACTATGCGCTTATGGATTATGGTGTTTACCTTAAAGGTGTGCTCTCCAATCCTTCACGCCGCTCAGTACATCACACGAAACAGTCGCGATTCGAAGGAAGCCGTCGCCAAATTCGAGGAGCGATACTCCGTGTTCTATCGAAGCGCCCATATCGAGAGGGAGAATTGCGTGCGGCCGTCGCCTGCGATTTGGGAGAGGAGATGTTGGAAAAGAGTCGCTTCTACCGCGCGATCGCCGATCTCTGTACGGAGGGGCTTGTCACGAAAAAAAGCGGGCGATTTCTAATACCTGACTAGAACGGCAGGTCGCCGTCGTCCTCAGGAACATCTTTGATGGCTTGGGAGATGGCATTGTTGAATTCCGCTTCGGGGCCTGCTTTCTTTTCGCCTTTCGGAGCGTTCTTCTCCTCACGCGGCGGGCGAGGTCCGCCGCCGGGTTCTCCACCGCTCGAGAATGAATCGAGAAAGTGTACCATGTCGGCGATGATTTCGGTCGCGAAGCGTTCGTTGTTGTCGCGGTCTTGATATTTGCGGGTGCGCACCTTTCCTTCGACGAACACGAAGGATCCTTGCTTGAGCATCTTGGCGCAGTTTTCCGCCGCCGCTCCGAACACCACTATGCGGTGCCATTCGGTATGTTCCTCGCTTTGTCCGTTGGCGCTTTTGAATCGTTCGTTGGTGGCGACCGGAAAGCGGACGACCGGATTCCCCGAATTCGAATAACGAAGTTCCGGGGCGCGCCCCAAACGGCCAAGGATGAATATCTTATTGAAACTGTTATACGCCATCGGTCATTCCTCCGGTTTGGTGAGAAGGTCTTTGCTGCCGGATGGTTTTTCTTCGGGTATCCGCTCTCCGAGAAGCGTTGCTATCATCATGTTCGCATTCTGATTGAGTTGCCCCTCGATTCCCTCCGCTTCGTTGTTGAAGCGGAAAGCGCGGTTGCCGTGAATGATCTCGATCATTCCCTCCGTGAAACGGTTGATGGGAGCGTGAGCCTGTTCCTCGATGACGAGAGCAAAGATAATGGCAAGTATGGCGAGCACCAGAGTGAACCATATAAAGTTGTTACGATTCGCGCGAAGTGGTTGGAGCGCCTTGTCTACGGAGGTAAGAAAAACATAACACACATGTTTTTCTTGGCCGAGATGCTCGTGTGCTGCGATGTTTGCGTAGAAGCGCTCGTTGCCGAGTGACGCGGTGAAAGAGTGCTTTCGTTCCGCCTCTTGGAGGGCCATTTCGACAACCGTTGGATTGGCTTCTATAAATTTCTTGAGCGACTCGTGAAGATCGGGAGGAAAGGTGGAGCCGAGCAGTTTTCCTTTTTCCACGAAGGCAAGCGCAAGACTTTCGGTGCCTGCCTCGCTGGAAAGGTTGCTGAAGTCGCTTTTTGCCATACGGGAATCTATGACGTTCGCCGAATTATATGTCCCGATGATCACGCCATGCTTCCGTATGGGCACGGAGACCACTTTCATGCGTTTGCCGAGTATTTCGAGAATATCTTCGTCACTACGCCCGGAGATGGCATTGTTGATGAGGAGGTTTTCCTTGAAACTCAAACCGTTCATCGTGTTGTCAAGGTTTCTCGCGATGACCCTCCCTTCGGTGTCGGTTATGAACAAGATGTCGGAGTTGTCGGCGAACTTGTTGATGACATTGAGTTCCACCTGCACCCTTTGAGCGACATCGGCAGGAGCGGTCGCGTACGCCGCCGGGTCGAAGACATCGAGAAGTTCCTTGCGATTTGCAATTTCCTCGGCGTCGCGTATGCGTTCCAATGTTTCGGCCGCGTTGATGTACTTGTAGAGAGAAGTGGCGCGCGAAACGCTGTCCTCGATTGTTCCGATGATCTGATTCTCGGCCGGCTTCAAAAGCATCTGATAACCCGCCGCAAACATAAGAATGAGCGAGCAGACCGCCAACAGAATGATTTTAGTTTTCATGAGCACTCTCCATGCTAACATATCGGTTCTTGATACGGTAACGACCGGTTGTTACGATCTCCACGGCATCGCCGAGCAGACGATGTTCTTCGGCGAGAATGCGGAGACGGAGGTCCTCGGCGGTATCGGTGTCGCGGCGTTCGACCGGTTTTTGCAGGATGACGGGGCCCCCGTCGAGACTCTCGTCTACGAAATGTACGGTACAGCCGGTCACCTTGACGCCGTATTCGAAAGCCTGCCGTTGTGCATCAATGCCGGGGAAAGCAGGAAGAAGCGAAGGATGAGTATTGATGATCTTTCCCGGGAAACGACTCAGGAAGAACGGCGAAAGTCTTCGCATGAATCCTGCGAGAACGAGAAGTTCCGCACTGAACGGGGAAATCGCGGTAAGGATACGTTCTTCGTGCTGTTCGCGTGATTCCCCTTTTTGTCGCTGTATCACGAGCGTCTCTATACCGTAGCGGCGAGCCTTCTCGATGCCAGGGGCGAGAGGATTGTCGGAAAGAACAAAGGATATTTGTTGCACCTGTGTAAAGCCTCCCTCACGCCATCTGCGTGCCAATGCCTCCATGTTGGTTCCGCTTCCCGAGATGAAGATGCCGATATTCATTGATCACGCACCTCGATAAGCACGATGGGACGGTCTTTTTGAGGGACAAAGACCTCTCCTTTCTTATCGGAAGAAGAAAAGGAATAGATCTTCTTTTCACTATCTCCAATCTGAAGATAGTAACGAAGTTTCTGCTTCTCCAAAGGGACAAGGCGTATCTCGGGATCTTTAGGTCGCAATCCATTCTGGTCGGACTCCATCGTCACGAGGCATCCCTCTCCGAACACGCGGAAGAAGGCGTACTCGAGATGGGCGCGACACCTGATGTTGTTTTCTTTGACGAAGTTCTTCAACATACCGGCGATCAGCGAATGGTCGTAGCAGCCGAGGTTCTTCTCCCGGTTGTTCGCCACAACGAGTTCGAAGTCAACCGGGCATTCCACCTTGTCGTCTTCGGAGCGAGCCATGAAATAAACAGGAATGTCGGTCGGTATGCGACAGAACCGTTCACAACCGGGAACGGGCTGATTCTCTATCGTTTCGTATAGAAGCACGCGAATTTCGCTTTGTCGAATCTCGACCGGGACGGTCGGTCCCTCCTCCACCTTCATTACCGCATCGAAGAGGAGGTCGGCCTTGAATTTGCGGGTCACTGCGCCGACCGTTACATAGGGGGTATAAGACGCTGCCTTGAAATCAATGCTAATCGTATGAGAGCCGGGCGGTATGCGTGAGACGGCGATGCAGGAATCGCCTGCCGCCTTGAACGAGAAGATCTGATTGTAGTCGAGGAAGACTTTCATCCGCCTCATCCAAAGGTCGGTTTCTTTGACCTGTTGGAAGCCTTCTTTCTCGGCGGTTTTCTTTTCTTTGGTAGAAACGAGGAACGGCGCACCGTCCTTCTCGAAACAGATCTTGAGCACCGCGTAGTCGCTTTTCGCCGCAAGTGTCGTCCAGCAGCACAGGAACAAGAATGCCGCGAACAATCTGCTCATGGCTATCATGACATCCCGGAACTTAACATTACGTATATCGAAAACAGAAGATTATAGGTGGGCTTTTTTTGCTTGTAAATAAAAATTTGTCATTTTTCGTGTTGCGGTGTAATACCTTTGCTCAGAGGCTTTTGTATGGAGGCCGAATGATTATCGTACTCAAGCGCGAAAAAACCGATGTGCTCGAAGATGTTCGCCGACGCTTGATGAGGGGCGGGTTTCAATTCAGTGTACTGGAGGGGGTCAAATATATCGTCGTCCCAGTGGTTGGAGATCTCTCGGCCGGCGACATCAATCGTTTTCGTTCCATTAACGGCGTGGAAAAGGTTCTGCGTGTTTCGAGCCCTTATTATCTGGTCACCAAGGAGTGTCGGACCAAGAGTGTCGTGGATGTCGGGGGGGATGTCCGCATTGGCGAGGGGTTTCATTTTATCGCAGGACCGTGCAGTGTAGAGAGCGAGGAGTCCCTTGAGCGTATCGCCGCGTTTCTCGTGTCGAAGGGGGTGCGCCTGCTGCGCGGCGGCACTTACAAAATGCGTTCTTCTCCGTATAGTTTCCAAGGGCTTGGCGAAGAGGGACTTCGGATCATGCAACAGGTCGCACGGCGTCATGGTATGCGTTCAGTGAGCGAGATCATAGATTTGCGTAATCTCGATGTTTTTCTCGAGCACATCGATGTCATTCAGGTTGGTGCTCGCAACATGTACAACTATGCGCTCCTGCGGGAAGTCGGGAGGAGCGGCAAGCCGGTGCTCCTCAAGCGCGCGCCTTCGGCGCGCATCGAAGATTTCCTTCTTGCGGCGGAATATCTCCTTCTCGAGGGGAACGAGCGGGTTGTCCTGTGTGAGCGCGGTTCGCTTACTTTCGATGACGCAATACGCAGTGCAATCAATATGGCTACAATCCCGATGCTTAAAGATGTTTCGCATCTTCCGGTCGTGCTTGACCCCTCGCACGGTGTCGGCATCGCTCGTTATATCCCAGCGGTGAGCGAGGCTGCGGTTCTGTTGGGCGCCGATGGCGTCATGTTGGAGGTGCACTTCGATCCGTCGAACGCTCTTTCCGACGGATTTCAGTCTATTGATTTCGCGCAATTCTCACGCCTCCACGAGCGTATCGGCACGATACTTTCCTCTCTCGGATCCTCGTGCGCTTGATTTCCCAGCGCCGTTCTCTTTTTTCCCGCCTCCTTCCCATCGTTGAAACGGGAGTGTTGATTGCGGGCGGATTGGCGTTTTATCTCTTGATTGTCCCGGAACCGGCGCTCCATGAGCGCAGAGCACCGCTCCCCCTCAAGGAAAAACATGATGTCCCGACACTTGCCGCGGTCCAACCGACGGTGGTCCGCGATCACTACGAATTCTCCGGCGGCGATGTCTTTTTTGATGATGCTATCGAACCGGCGTTTACCACGATCGCCGATCGTGCCGCGGTATCTCTTACAGCCGTAACCTATACGATCGGCCGGTCTTCCGCTATCGAAGCGCTCGAGCGGGCGGCGGCGAGAGGGGTGAATGTGAAAGTGATCGCCGGGCGCGGTAGGTTCGACCGCAAGCCGAAGTTCTCTTTCGTCGAATTTCATCCTTCCAAGGGAATACTTCATGAAAAATTCTTGATAGCCGACGAAGCCACCGTGTTGCTTTCTTCGCGCAACTTGACGGCGGGACCATCTAAGAATGCGGCGATACTTTTTCATCGTGCGCCTCGAATGGCGAGAATCCTTGCCGAGGAGATCTCGAGTCTCGAAGAAATGCGGGTCGTCCGGCGTTGTGAGACCGGTTGTTCTGTCGAGTATGGGACGCTGTACCTCTTGCCCGGAAAGGGATGCCGGGCGGCGAAAGAAGCGATTCTCTCCGCAAAAGAGAGTATCGAGGCGGCTGTCTATACCGTGACGCCCGGAACTCCCATGATGACCGGGCTCAAGAGGATCCTTCGTGCGGGGCGGAGAGTGAACATCATCCTTGACGACTGGTCAGGGGAACAGGGGACTTCGGTCAATCGTCGAGCCGGTGCCTACCTCGAAAGTCTCGGGGCCATGGTGTGGTATGACAATCTTACCGACAAGAACGAAAACCCTCTGAATTTCCATCACAAATTTGCTGTCATTGACGGGAACGAGAGTTTGCTCTTCGGATCGATGAATTGGACGAAATCGGCGTGCTATAGAAACCGCGAGATACTCTTCATCAGCCGCGATCACGACGTTGTTTCCATCTTCAAGGCTTATTTCGACGATATGAGCCGAGCGGTCAGCGATGCGAAGAGCTCTGATTGAGAAAAGCGACAGCGCGTCCGCCGCTCTTTTCCGTTATGTAGGCGACGAAGGTCTCCGCCTGAGAACGGGGAATCGCCACGACGAGACGAACCGCGACATCCGAGTACTCCTGAGAAACGACCGCGCCTCCGGCATACTGTTTTGTAAGATGCAGGATCGTCCCGACACAGTCGAAAGGGCTGCTGATGACGATGTTCTCGGTTACCGGCACTGTGCGTAAGGGAGCCGATGACAATAGCGCGCGGGCCGCACCGCCGAAGGCTCGCGAGAGCCCGCCGGTGCCGAGTTTCACGCCCCCGAAGTAGCG
>CALITV010000037.1 GCA_938048925.1 uncultured bacterium
GACGGCAATCGCCTTCATGCCCAGTTTCCTCGCCTCCTTCATGAGCCGCTTCGGACGGTTGAGCCCGTCGAGGAAACTGTAAATGGTATGGAGATGAAGGTGAACGAACGCCATTTCTTGCGATTGCGCTCCGTCATACGCCGCCTTATCTTAAGTGAACGACCTTCGTAAGTAAAGCCCCGGTGCCCCTGCACACGAAATCATTGACGAATTTCTATCGGTGATGCCGTAAAAACAAGCCATCGAAAAAAATCGCTATTGTTGACTCGTTCCCCCTTATCGGATAACTTCTGTTCGGTTTTGGGAAAGCACCGGGGTACGACCGGCATGAACCGCCTTCTGGCATATATCGGAGAGCACCTCGCCATGGCCGGCATGTATGCGCAGTTCCTCGGCGACACTTTTCTGTGGTTCTTTCGTCGCCCGTTCCGTTGGAAACTCGTCCTCGAACACATGGAAAAAATCGGTGTCAACTCGCTCTTTATCATTTCGCTCTCCTCGATCACGGTCGGGATGATATTCTCTCTGCAAGTGACCTACATCATGCGCATCTTCCGCGGAGAGACCTTCGTCGGCGCAATGATGGGTGTCACCATGGGGCGCGAATTGGCTCCGGTCATGACGGCGCTCATGCTCATCGCAAAAAATGGATCTGCGATGGCCGCCGAGTTGGGAACCATGAAGGTTACCGATCAGATCGCGGCAATGGAAACGATGGCGGTGAGTCCCATCCACTATTTGGTCGTGCCGCGTCTTCTCGCGTCGCTTTTCGTTTATCCTGCGCTCACCGGCCTCGCCAATGTGCTCGGCATCTGCGGCGCCTATTTCGTCGCCGTAGTTCTCGAAGGGGTCGATGCTGCCCGCTTCTTCGACCGTCTCTATTTCTGGGTTGATCCCAAGGATATTTACGGAGGTCTTATCAAGGCAGCCGTCTTTGCGGTGATCATCACGACCCTATCGTGTTTCTACGGTCTCACAACGCGGCACGGGGCCAAGGGGGTCGGTATTTCGACAACCAAGGCGGTGATCGTCAGTTCGGTCGCTGTGCTCGTTGCCGACTATGTTCTCTCAGATATTCTCATTTCTCTCTTGTATGAGGTATAAAGGCTGACGGCGATGAGCGACTGTATTCTCGACATCCGCGATGTGCACAAGTCGTTCGGCTCCCAATCGGTGCTCTGCGGGGTGACTATCAAGGTCGAACGCGGCCGGATCACCGTAATTCTCGGCAAGAGCGGCACCGGTAAATCGGTGCTCTTCAAGACGATCATGGGACTTTTGAAGCCCGACCGTGGTGAAATTCTCTATGAAGGAAGCGATGTCGTGAAGATGAGCGAACGGGAACTCATCACCATGCGCCGCGACATAGGATATCTCTTTCAAGATGCGGCATTGTTCGATTCGCTCACCGTTGCCGAAAATGTTGCCTTTCCCCTCGAGGAGATGCTCGGTTGGAAAGATCGAAAAAAGATAGCGGCGCGCGTCGCCGAGATGCTTGAAATCGTTGATCTTCCTGGCTCCGGTGAAAAGTACCCTGCGGAACTCTCTGGTGGCATGCGTAAGCGAGCCGGTCTCGCACGCGCTCTGGCAACCAGCCCGCGAATAGTCCTCTTTGACGAACCGACCACCGGTCTCGATCCGCTTCTTTCGGCGAACATAGACGATCTCATTCTCAAGGTAAACCGAACGCTCGGCGTCACTTGCCTCATCATCAGCCACGACATACCCGCCGCTTTCCATATCGCCGACACTATTGCCTTTCTCAACGAGGGGCGCATCGAGGTGCACGGGACGCCAACCGACCTCCGCTGCACCCGACATCCCACCCTGCGTTTCTTCATAGACCAAGCAACGGGAGTGACGCCTTGTAATCGTCCAACAACTGAATAAGATAGCCCCATGACACGCTTTGCAAAAATCGGCATCTTCTTTATCGTCGCCACGACACTTACCGTTTACTACATGATGAAGAGCGCCGATTGGCTTGCGAAAGGGGACACCTACCGCCTCTACGCCTATCTCGACGATGCCACCGGCCTTCTCGAAGATTCGGCGATACTGATCGCCGGCGTAGAAGTGGGCAAAATAGAGCACATCGTTCTCGATGGCGACCGGGCAAAATTGTCGCTCAGAATCTATGAGCAGGTGCCGGTATACCGCGATGCATTCCTCTACAAAGAAATGCAATCTATGCTCGGTACCTCGATGCTGCTCCTGAGCCCCGGCACCGACAAAGAACATCCGCTCCAAGACGGCGACTGGATAACCCGTGTCCAAAGCAAGACGGGGCTCAACTACACGATAGACAAAGCGAAGGCTATCGCCAACCGCACCGAGACAATCATCAACAACCTCGGCGATTTCGTCGAGCGCGAGGATTTCCAGAAAAAGATAAACGACCTCATTGATCTTCTCACAAAGGTCTCCACCGCATCCGCTCAGAATATCGAGGCGAACCTTGCCCTGCTGCGCATTACGCTCAAGAACATGGCCGACATCACCGGCAAGGTAAACGCCAACTTCGACCGTAACCTCGCGCAAATGGAGAAACTCGTCGCGAACACCATCGCCATCACTGAAAAGGTAAGCAAACTGCTGGGTGACAACGACAAGGCGATAAGCGATTCACTCCGGTC
Source organism: uncultured bacterium (assembly GCA_938048925.1). GTDB lineage: Bacteria > UBP6 > UBA1177 > UBA1177 > JAKLFG01 > CALITV01. The sequence goes on from CALITV010000037.1 coordinate 2,637, forward strand.
GGTCCGCGAAAGCCTGCAGGCGCTCTCGTCTCAAATAAATGACGCACAAGAGACACTGAACAGCGCAAAGACGACCATGAAGAACATGGAGGAGATCACGACGCGCATCAAGGAGGGCGAAGGGAACCTCGGCAAGGCGCTCAAGGACGACAAACTCTACGAGAACCTCTCGAACATCGCCGAGAAGGCTTCCGATTATGCCGACTCGACGCTCGGCATGCAGGTCCATGTCGACTTCCACAGCGAATTCCGGACCATCGGCCAGAATTTCCAGAACGAATTCAACATCAAACTCCAGCCGCGGAGCGATCGCTACTATCTCATCGGCGTCGTGGACGACCCATCAGGACGCACCTTCGAGAAAACGACGGTTACCGAAGTAACCGACCCAGCGGTTACCCCTTCCCCGCGCACCGTCATCGAAAAAGA
>CALITV010000038.1 GCA_938048925.1 uncultured bacterium
CGAGGAACAGCCATACCACGAGGATGAGAATCAGCGCCGCTTCAAACGCAGCGTTCTTGACCCCGTTGATCGCCGCTTGGATGTAATCGGCCTGATTCTCGACCACGCCGAGGGCAACTCCTTCCGGCAGCATGCGCTGTATCTCCGCTATCCGCTCACCGACCGCTCGTGCAACTGCAACGGTATTGGCATCCGCCTGTTTCAAAACGCTCAATTTCACGCACGGCTTACCATCCAACCTCGTAATGACGCGGGCCTCTTCGTGAGAATCTTCAACGGTAGCAATATCGCGCAGACGGAGTCGCGCTGGACCTTCGCTCACGATGACCGTGTCGGCAATCTCTTCGACCGAACGGAATTCACCCACCGTCCGCGCGATGATCTCGCGGGTGCCTACCGTCACGCGTCCGCCGAACTGTTCGATGTTCTCCTCGCGCAACCGTCTGACGATATCGGAAACAGTGATCCCATGTTTCTCGAGCGCCTCGGGATCGAGATGAACCCGTATCTCTCGTTTGAGACCCCCGACGATTTCGGTCCCGGCGACCCCCGAAACTGCTAGAAACTGATCCTGCAACCAATCCTCCGACCATGTTCGCAACCGAACTAAATCCCATTTCGAACTCGACACGGTGATCTGGGCGACCGGCAACTGCGAGGGATCGGCCTTGATGACGATCGGCGGCTCGATGTCCTTCGGTAATTCGCGGGACACCCGAGCCATCGCCGCAAGCGCATCTTGATATGCAACATCAACATCCACGCCATAGGCGAAGTTGACGAGCAAGGTGTACATACCCTCTATGGAGGAGGATTCGATATAGTCGAGTCCGTCCACCGTAGCCATCTGCCGCTCGATTGGTTCGGCGATATTCTTCTCGATCTCCTCGGGCGTAGCCCCGCGCCACCAGATGTGCACCTTGATCATCGGGTAGGTAATATCGGGCAGGAAATCTACCGGAAGGCGCACGAACCCATACCCTCCGAGCACCAGCAAAGCCAACAGGATAGCCCCGGCGGCAAAACGGCGTTCGAGCACCCACCGGGTCACTCTCATGGTCGTTTCTCCATTCCTTCTCCCGTCCCCCCCTTCCCGGCGGCGTCTTTTTCCTTCTTCATCTTATCTTCCTTTCCCTCGGAACCGGGAGCGATCACTTTCACCTCGGTGCCATCTTTCACCTTGTCGTGGCCGGCCACGGCAACCATTTCACCGACGGACACCCCCTCGAGAACCTGAACTACTTCACTCGTCTCGACACCGATTTTCACCGGTCGCGCAGAGGCAACGCCATCACCAACGACCAGCACGATTTTCTTTCCCGCTGGCGTCGTTTTAACGGCCACGGCAGGAACGACCATCGCCTGCTCGATCTTCTCGACCTTGAGCGTGAGCCGGGCGAACATGCCGGGAAGCATCGTGACCGAACCAGTCGGCACGAGCTCGATCAGACGGGTGCGGAGTTTCGGGTCAAGCATGGGATAGACCCGCTCGACGGTCGCCGGGAACACTTCGCCCGGATAGGCGTCGAACGATACATCGGCCGTCAACCCTTTTTTCATCGCCGGCGCGAATCGCTCCGGAACGGCGACTCGTATGACCAAACTCTTCGGATCGTATATCTCTACCAGCGGCGTACGAGCGGGCAGATAGTCGCCCTCTTTTACCAGAAGACGCGCAACGACACCCTTCCACGGCGCCGTCACCTCGTAGTCGGCGAGTGATTCCTCCACCCGCGCGATCTGGGCGCGAACCGCCTCTACCCGCGCACCGGCCCGTTCCAGCTGTTCAACGGGGGCGAACCCCTTCTCCACAAGGGTGCGGATCCGCTGTTGTTCGTCCTCTTCCTTCTTCAACTCCTCTCGAAGCGCGGCCAATTGGGCCTCGATCCCCTTGCGCCGCCCCAGAGAAGCGATCCCCTGCCCCTCCACCACACGGTCGCCCTCGCGCACCTTCAGCGCGACAAGCGGCCCTTCGGCCGACGAGGCGGGGCGTGCGGTACGGTAGGGCTCGACCGACCCAGTGAGTTCGACCGTGCGAAATATCGTCTGGGTCGTTACCGGCGCGACCTTGACCGCCGGCACAGGTTTTTTCTGGGCTGCCTCCGCCTTCCCGCCTCCTTCTTCATTCTTTTCTCCACCGCACCCCGGCAGAATTGATACTGCGGCGACCAATATGAAAATACCGATCAAGGCGGCCCCTCCTTCTCTTTTCATCGTATCTCTCCTCGTGCTAATGCCAATTGCGCGGCCGCCGTCGCCCGGTCCGCCAGCGCCCGCGCAAGATTCTTTTCGGCCTCGATCAGGGCCGTCTGGGCGTCGAGCACCTCGATGGTGGTCCCTGCGCCGACCTCGTATTTCTCCTGTTCCATCTTCAGCGTCTCACGCGCGAGCGCCACCCCTTTCTCCAGCGCCGCTATGCGGGCTTCGATCGCGGTGAGGTCGAGTACTGCCCGCTCTACCTCCAGCGTTATCCGCAGATCGAGTTCCCGCAGCCTCTCCTGCAACGCGATCAGTCGCGCCCGTTCGCGATCCATCTCGGCAGAAACCCGTCCCCCTTCCCAAATGGGAAGATCGAGGTAAAGGCCGATCCGGCCGACATCGGCGACCGCGTCGGTTCCCGCCGGACTATCGTAAGGGACGGCGCCCCATCGCATCCCGTAGGATCCCTGCAACGACAGTTTGGGCCAGTGACCGGCACGTGCGACATCAACCGCCCGCGCCTGCGCTTCGACCGTCGAAAGAAGAGATCGCCGGTCGGGGCGCTTTTCGAGCGCATCACGCACCAGCGCTTCGACATCGAAAGAAACATCGGCCGCCTGCGCGAGGAACGCTTCCTCCGGTTCAACCTCTCGGCCCGTATCGGCGATACCTATCGTGTTCTTCAATATTTTTTTCAGGACAGCAAGCACGTTGCGCTCCTTCAGTAACTGCTGCTCCAAATCGGCGATACGCACCTCGATTCGGAGCCGATCGACAGGCACCGCCTTTTTCTCTTCAATGAGAGTGATTACGCGATCGCGATACTTTTGCATCGTCCCCGCCGACGACTCCAGCGCTTCGATGACCTTTTTCTGCGCAAGGATCGCGTTGAACAGGGAGTCAACGGCGAAGATGATCTCTTGTCGCCGCCGTTCGCTCCGTTCCATCTCTGACCGGACGATCGCTGCGCTCGCCTTGACCGTGATAGCGTCGGGTCGGGCTATGACAGTGGCGTTCATTCATCGGGCCGGCGACGGTGGCGTCGGCGACCCTCCTCAGGCTTGGCTCATGCCGTTGTGGGGCG
>CALITV010000039.1 GCA_938048925.1 uncultured bacterium
TTTCACGAACTCGCGAAAATCGTACTCTTCGACAATTTTTGTCAACAGGTCCCTTCCGTTTTTTGTCAAAGTGAAGTACATTTCGCGCTTGTCGGTTTCGCCGATCTTGCGGTTTACGAGATCCTTTTTCTCGAGTGCGGCAAGCGTCCGTGACATGAGAGAGTAGGTAACGCCGAGCATCTGGGCGAGTTTCGTGCTCCGTTCGGTTCCCTGCCAGAGCATACATAACACCATGGTTTCATTGAGACAAATGTCGAACCTCCCGAGGAGGAAGACTTCGAATGCGTAGATGTTTCTGAGAACATCACGCATACCGATGAACTTACATTCGCCCGACATTTCTTTTCCTCCGTCAGTTGTCCTAAAAAGCCGATTTTTCTCGGCACTTTTTCGATTCAAGCATAAATCGCGCCGCGAATATGGTATCCGTTCATAGCAACCGGCAAGAACTTTCAGAGAGCGTAACTATTCTCCCGCTAAAAAATGGCCGGTATGTGAACGGAACTTTTTTTTCTTTCGATTTCTGATATATGGTCCTCCGATGGAAACGGAAGGTAAGGAGAATGTCGTGCACATCGTACGGACGACCACCGAGTTGCGGCGCGCTCGCGAGACGCTTGTCGGCCGTGTAGGATTCGTCCCCACTATGGGGGCGCTCCATCGGGGCCATCGGCGCCTCATCGAGGAGTCGGCGAAAGCGACCGATGCGACGATAGTGTCCATCTTCGTCAATCCTCGTCAGTTCGGGCCGCACGAGGACTTCGAGAAGTATCCCCGTACCGAGGAGGAAGATCTCGCGCTCTGCGAGGCGGCGGGAGCGGCGGTCGTCTTCCTTCCGTCGGTCCCAGTCATGTATCCCGAGGAGCCACTCGTCAAGGTGATGGTTGACGCCCGTCTGTCCGGCGTTCTCTGCGGAGCCCACCGGCCGGGTCACTTCGACGGCGTCGCACAGGTGGTCGTCATCCTTTTCAACCTTGTGCAACCGACCCACGCCTTCTTCGGCGAAAAGGATTATCAGCAACTGCTCATCATCAAACGACTCGTCGCCGACCTCGCTTTTCCTATCGAGATCGTACCGGTTCGAACGGTGCGGGAGCCTGACGGCCTCGCCCTTTCGAGCCGCAACCGGTATCTCTCACCCGAAGAGCGGGCGAAGGCGCCGGCGATATATCGAGTCATGTGCCAATGCAGGGAACGGGCGGAGCAGGTGCGTTTCGACCGTATCGCATTGCCGGTCGAAAAACTCGAAGAGGAAGGAAGGGCGATTTTGCTCAAAGAGATTCCGGATGCGGAGATAGATTACTTCGAGATCCGACATGCCGATACCCTCGAAAGAACCACCTTCGTGATGAATCGTTCCCGCCTTTTTGTCGCGGTGCGTTTGGCGGGTACGCGGCTGATAGACAATCTACCGCTTTTCGGAGAGTGAAATGGTCCGCATCGCGCAGCGCATCGCTACTCAAACGGCATATCCCTTTGCGACCATTCTGGCCCGTAAACGAGAAATGGAGGCGCAGGGGCACCGTATCATCGATCTTTCCATCGGTGACACCGTCATCCCGGCTCCCGATGCCGCGGTGGCGGCGCTTCGTGCGGAAGCGGGACACCCTGAACGCCACCACTATTCTTCCTATAATGGGATATCTCCATTACGACAGGCGATTGCGGTGTGGATGCGGCGACGGTTCGGCGTTTCCCTCGATCCCGATCACGAAATAACGGTGCTCATCGGATCCAAAGAGGGGCTGTTCCGTTTTCCCCAGACGATCCTTGATCCCGGTGATGCGGCGCTGGTGCCCGACCCCGGTTATCCGGTGTATGCCCACGCCGTCGCCCACGCAGGCGGGGTGGTGGTTACGGCCCCGCTCACGATCGAGAAAGCGTTCCTCCCTGACCTCGATGCGCTACCGGAGGAGACCTGCCGCCGGATACGGCTCCTTTTCGTGAATTTTCCGGCGAATCCGACGGGGGCGACGGCCGATGCGTCCTTTTTCAAGAAACTTTATCGCTACGCCGAACGCTACGATTGGGTGGTCTGCGCCGACAGCGCCTACTGCGAGATATACGACGAAATCCCGCCATCCGCGGCTCTTCAGTTCGATCCGCACCACGAGAGAACGATAGAGTTCTTCTCTTTCTCGAAGACCTACGGCATGACCGGCTGGCGCCTTGGGTGGGCGTGCGGCAACAGCCGCCTCGTGCAGGCGCTCGTGAAGGTAAAGGGGCTCCAAGACTCGGCGCCGTTCGAGCCGATTCAGTGCGCCGGCGTTGCGGCGCTCGATCTCCCCAATGCAGCGGTGGCGTCGGCGCGGGAGTTTTACCGTGAGAACCGCGCCATCCTTGCCGGTGCGCTCCGGCGTGCCGGCTTTTCGTTCTTCAACGCTGGCGCCGGTTTCTACCTGTGGGTGAGGACGCCGGCAGGGACGGCCGCGGCCGCCTTCGCCGAAAGATTGCTCGTCGAGAAACATCTCCTCGTGACCCCCGGCACCGCTTTCGGCAAGAATGGAGAAGGATGGTTCCGGGTTGCGGTCACCCGGTCACGAGAGGATACCGCAGAGGCGGGGCGTCTCATCGCGCAGGAGGGGCTTCCGTGAAGTATCTCCTCTCGTTTGGTTCGAATATCGGTGACAAAAGGGACGCGATCGAAAGGGCCCTCTGTGCGCTCGAGATGAGCGGCGTTCGAATCCTTTCCCTGTCCTCGTTCTACCGCACCGCACCGATCGACGCGCCGCCGCAGGACGATTTCGTCAACGCCGCCGCCGTTGTCGAGGGTCCCGATGATCCGGAAGAACTACTCGGAATCATCGCGCGAATCGAGGCATCACTCGGCCGCACACGCGGAATGCCCAACGCCCCCCGGACGATAGACATAGACATCGTGCTCGCCGAGATCGGGAACTACCGTTCCACCGGCCTCGAGATCCCGCATCCCCGGTGGCGTGGCAGGCGGTTCGTCATTGATCCGGCGCGTGAGGCGGCAATGGTCTTCGAGCCGTTCGCCCGAGAGGTATCCTCAATCAAGGAAGCCGACTTGCAAGAACAACGGGTAGAGAAAATGGAGGAGTGTCCATGAAAAACCGTCTGGTGGAGACATTGCTCGACAAGGCGCCGATCTCCAATGAACTCAAAGAGATACTTGTTGATCAACTCGACCTCTCGGCGCTCATCACTCGCGAGATCGCCGCACAAATCGTTCAACACGGCGGGAGGCTGAAAGATGAGGTGAAGGTCATCTTCGCGCGAGAGCTCGCAAAATTCCTCGAGAAAGTAGATGTCGAGAAGGCGGTCGTCAGCGCGCTCGAGAACCTCGAACTCGAGATACGTGTCGGTTTCCGACGGAGGGAGAAGGGAGAAGATCCTTCCCGTCCCCTTTCACGTCGTTCTTCCCGTCGCTGAATATGCGGCGCCTCTGGACCCCATTCCGTGATTTTTTCGCCGAGGCGTGGCGGACGAGCCTTATCCTTTTCCGCATTATGATCCCGGTCTCCATCGTTATCAAGATACTCAGAGAGACCGGCTTTATCGAGGCGCTCGGCAGTGCGTTCGGTCCGGTGATGGAGTCTCTGGGGCTCCCCGGAGCGATGGGCATCGTGTGGGTGACCGGTATGGTGACGAACCTCTACGGCGGCGTTCTCGCCTTTGTGTCACTT
>CALITV010000040.1 GCA_938048925.1 uncultured bacterium
GTATTCTTCGGCGCCCGCTTTGATCGCCTCGACGGCACCCTCCACCGAGGCGTAGCCGGTAATCATAATGAGCGCCGTTCCGGGATAGGATTCTCTGACGAGACGAATGAGTTCTATGCCGCTGGCGAAGGGCATGTGGTAGTCGGTGATGACGAGATCGAACGGATATCGTTCGAGAATGTTTCGTGCTTCGGCGACACTCGATGCGGTCATCACCGCATAGTGAGCAAGTTCGAGATTGCGGCGGATAAGTTCCACCGTGTCGGAGACATCGTCAACGACGAGAATGGTTCCTTTTGCGGCATCGTCAATCATGGCACTTCCTCTTCAAGGTGGTTCGTTCTTGGCAGGATTACGGTGAAACGGCTTCCCTTCCCCAGCGTGCTTTCGACCTCGATGTGTCCGTTGTGGGCGGTCACGATACCGAGGACAACGGGAAGGCCGAGCCCCGTCCCCTCACCGATTTCTTTCGTCGTGAAAAACGGAAGGAATATCTTTTCTTTTGTTTCGGGGGTCATGCCGCATCCGGTGTCTTCGACGGTGAGGAATACCGCGTGATCGTCGTGGCGAGTCTCTATGGTGAGTATGCCCTTGCGTTGCATCGCTTGGATAGCGTTGACGACAAGGTTGACGATGACTTGATGTATCTGGGCTTGGTCTGCAATGATGGGAGGAAGGGTTTCTGCAAGACGGGTGACGAGACGGATGTCGCTTTTCCGAATGCGGGGTTCAAGGAGATCGAGCGCCGATGAGACACGTTCGTTGAGATCGGTCGGCCTCTTTTGCGGAGGCATCTGTCGGCTGAAGAACATAAGTTTCCGAATGGTGTCGCGGGCATGGATCGCCGCTTTGATTATCTTGTCAAGGTCCCGGTGCGCCTGTTCCGAAAGAGAGGTGTCTTTCTGGATAAGTTGGGCGAAGCCGAGTATGGCGCCGAGCGGTTCGTTTATCTCATGGGCCATACCGGCGGCGAGTTGCCCGACGGTAACAAGACGGTCCGCGTGGAGCAACTGTCGCTGTAAGGTCTCTTTTTGCTCCTCCGACTCTTTTTTCTCGATAAGAGCCGACAACTCCTTGGCGACTGCCTCGATCAGCGATTCCTCCTCTTTGAGAAAGGGGCCCTTGTCGAGGGTTGGCAGGTCGCTCGAATAACTCACTTCCACCATGCCGCGAAGGGTGTCGCCTATGCGAATATCGGCGGAAAGACGGTGTTTCGGGGGCGTGTAGCGTTGTGAGGTGTAGGACATTTGATCGAGCACGATACGACACGAAACCGCCTCCGGAAACAAAAACGCCGCCGGTACGATGTCAACTGCTTCGCGGAGGAGATCGTCGAGTGAGCGATTCGCTTCGGTTCCTAGTTTTGTGAGTCGGTACACGCAGGAAAGTTCCTTGACCCGCTCACGAAGGTTGAACTTCGCCTGCCGATGGGCGCGTGCGATGCCGAGAACCGTGGCAATGTTTTGAAAGAAGTCGTAATCGTCCCGGTCGAAGAAACCGGGAGCATCGGCGACGAGCGTAAGAATGCCGAGCACCTCTTCTTCGTGACGGATCGGCAGTACGAGGAGCGATCCGATGCCGGCCGGTGCGGTGATGGAGCAACAACGATGGTTCCCGTCGAGAAAAGATACGGTCTCTGCCGTGGCGTCGGCGATGAAGAATCCGGCGTGTTGGGGTGAATCGTCGAGCGCGAAAAAAACAAGACGTTCGAAAGTTTCGATATCGGACACTCCGTCCGTGGATATCGCCAGAGGTTCTGTCCCGAAATGGGGTACGGGGGAAAAGTGAAAGTTTCCCGAAAGTGCGGTGGTGCGCGTGAAGCGATAGTAGTGCAGGAGATCGAAGATAGTGATGCGTACCTGCGAAGAGGCGGCGTATTCGAGCAGAAGGCTCATGATTGTACGAAGATAATCGCTGATGAGAGTTCCTTCGTCCGCTTGTTGCAAGATGGCGGCGGCGAGTTCACGAAAATCGCGGTTCGATGTCTTCTTCCGGCGCATGGACATACAGTCTCCCTTGCGAAGCGATGATAACAGAATAAGGGTGGAATCACAATAAATTCAACCTTACAGTTGCAAACGAGAAGCGATGGTGGTAACATCACCCCTGTAGTCAAGAGCCAGAGGAGGTACCCATGAGAACTTTTGTTTTTGCGACAGTTTCGCTGTTTGTTGTCTTTTTTCTGTCCTGCGAGGATGGCACGCGTCGGATCTATCAAAAGGATGAAGCCGCCGTGTCGAGTGATCTCGATAGTATTTCTGAAGATGGCGACGGGCTTTTGAACGATACCGACGATATCGTTACCGATGAACCGGTGATCGAGGACGGTCAGATTCCCTCGGATGATGCGATGGCCGAGGAGAGCGAAACGGTCGTGAGCGATGCCGATGTCTTTCAGCCCGAAAGCGATACGGCCTTGAGCGATGATAGCCCGATGGTCCCCGATTCCGATACAGCGATCTGTGTGCCGAATGAAACGCGGCAGATTCCCTGTGGGGTGAATGGCAACGGTGTCCAGTCGCAGATATGTGTCGGCGGTCAGTGGCAGGATCAGGGCGATTGCCTCGATGACGACATCTGCAAGAATGGCGCCACGCAAGAGGTCGCCTGTGGGCTGAATGGGCGGGGCTTCCAACCACAGGTTTGTGTTGACGGTCAGTGGGTTGACGAGGGCGCTTGTAATGACCCCGACGAATGTGTAGATACCGATACGCGTGTGGTATCGTGCGGAACCAACAATGCTGGAACCCAGCAGCAGCAGTGTGTATTGGGGCACTGGGAGAATATCAGCGGTTGCGTGGTGCCGGGACGCTGGGACTGTGTTTCCCAGACCTGCACGCCGGTGTATGCCGATCCCGGTTGCGGTGATGGGACCTGTTCTCCGAATAATGGCGAATCGCCGCAGAGTTGCCCCTCCGACTGTGCTGCGCTTACGACGCAAAATGGCCAAGGAAAACCATGCAGTAATGCCCTCGATTGCGCCTTTTACCTGTGGCCGAAAAGCGGGGTCGGTTACTGGGAGTGTC
>CALITV010000041.1 GCA_938048925.1 uncultured bacterium
ACGATGCTCGCCATCCGCCGTTACGCCGATGAGTTGCGGAAACTCGCGGCGCTCGTCTCCCACCGCATCGAAGGCGTCCATCCGCTTATGGTGCCGCGGTGCGCCGTGCGTGCCGCCATGATCGTCGTCATATCGGGTGACCGCGGGTTGTGCGGCTCGTTCAACGCGAATATCGTTCGCCATGTGCGGCGCAAGATGGAGAGCCTTTCTGCGGAAGGGGTAACACCGCATCTGCTCTTCGTCGGCCGCAAAGGAGCCGAGGCATTCCACCGCCTGCCGGTGCCGCAGGAAAGGGCCTTTACCGATCTTCTGTGCCATCTTTCCTCCGAGCACATAACACCGCTCGTCGAATACCTCGCTCACGGGTATCTGCGCGGCGACTATGACCGTGTCGTCGTAGTGTTCAACCGCTTCCGTTCGACGATGGCGCAAGAAATCGCCGAAGAACAAATTCTTCCGGTTACCGACAACATCTTCGCCCCCCAAGAGGTCATCGGAGACGACGCTCACCGCGATATCCTCTTCGAGCCCGACGCGGCCGCGATAGCCGCCTACCTCGTCCCTCAGTTCATCACAACCGAACTCTATCATGACATCATGGAATCGGTTGCCGGGGAACTTGCCGCCCGCATGAACGCGATGGAAGCGGCGACACAGAACGCGATCGAGATGATCGGTCGCCTCACTGTCGCTTACAACAAGGCGCGGCAGAACGCCATAACGACGGAACTCATGGATATCGTCGGCGGCTCTGAGGCCGTCGGATCCGAACGACGATGAGACAACAGAAAACGAAGAGAGGAACATGATGCACGAGAAGGGAAAAGTCACACAAGTCATGGGACCGGTGGTCGACATTCGGTTTCCCGGGGCGCGTGCCGGTGATCTTCCCGAGATATACACCGCGCTTCGAGTTACCAACCCCGCCCTCGGCGATACCCCGTTTAATCTGGTCCTCGAGGTCGCCCAGCACCTTGGTGAGAGCGATGTGCGTGCCGTCGCGATGGACTCGACCGACGGTCTGGTGCGCGGCGCCGAGGTAATAAATACCGGAAAACCGATTTCAGTCCCCGTAGGCGAAGCGGTCCTCGGCCGTCTCATGAATGTCGTCGGCGAACCGATCGACGAGGGAGGCCCCATCACGAGCGACATCCGACTTCCCATTCACCGTAAGCCACCCTCTCTTCGCGACCAGAATGTCACCCTCGAGGCATTCGAAACCGGCATCAAAGTGGTCGATCTCCTTGCTCCCTACCTGAGAGGAGGAAAAATCGGGCTTTTCGGCGGCGCCGGCGTCGGCAAGACGGTGCTCATCCAAGAACTTATCCACAATGTCGCAACGCATCACGGCGGCTATTCGGTCTTCGGCGGCGTCGGCGAGCGGAGCCGCGAAGGCAATGACTTGTGGCTCGAAATGAAACAGTCGGGTGTTCTCTCGAAGACCGCTCTCGTCTTTGGGCAGATGAACGAGCCTCCGGGGGCGCGCGCGCGAGTAGGACTTACCGCACTCACCGTCGCCGAATACTTCCGTGATGCGATGAAGCAGGATGTCCTGCTGTTCATAGACAACATCTTCCGCTTTGTACAGGCTGGTTCCGAAGTCTCGGCGCTCCTCGGTCGTATGCCCTCTGCCGTCGGCTACCAACCGACCCTCGCGACGGAAATGGGTGAATTGCAGGAGCGAATCACCTCGACACAACAAGGGTCCATCACCTCGGTGCAGGCGATCTATGTTCCCGCCGACGATCTCACCGACCCGGCACCCGCGACCACCTTTGCCCATCTCGATGCGACGACGGTCCTCTCACGCGATCTCGCCGCCATGGGCATCTATCCGGCGGTGGACCCGCTCGACTCAACCTCGCGCATCCTGACCCCCGAGGTGGTGGGCACCGAGCACTACCTCGTAGCACGGCGGGTGCAGGCGACGCTCCAACGCTACAAAGATTTGCAGGACATCATCGCGATCCTCGGCATGGAAGAACTGTCGGAAGAGGATAAAACGATCGTCTATCGCGCCCGCAAGATACAGCGTTTTCTTTCGCAACCGTTCCATGTTGCCGAGGCATTCACCGGAATTCCGGGAAAATTCGTCAAACGGGAGGAAACCGTTCGCGGGTTCAAGATGCTCGTCGACGGCGAACTCGACCGATACCCCGAAGCGGCATTTCTCCTCGTCGGTACCATTGACGAGGCGATAGAAAAAGGTGAGCGGATGCTCTCGGGAAAGTAAGCAGATGGGACTGAATCTCCGCATCATCACCCATTCGAAGATAGTTTTTTCCGATGAGGTAACCGCAGTGACGCTCCCCAGCGTAAACGGTGCAATGGGCATCCTGCCGCGCCATATCCCCTTCGTGACCCTTCTCGACACCGGTGTCATAGCGGCGCACCTGCACGACGACACGCTCTTCGAGTGTACCATCTCGTCGGGAAGCGCCTACCTCGTCAACGACGATCTCACGGTCTTCGCCGACGCCGCCGAGACGCTCGAAACGATAGACCTCGAGAGAGCACGTGCCGCACTCGTCGCCGCGCGTGCTTGGATCGAGAAACACCGCAACGACCCGATTCTCTCTGCCGCCGGCGAGAAACTCCTCCGACGAGCACAGAACCGTATTGCCTTCGTCGAAAAACGGAAAGTTCGTCAGGGAAGTCGATGAATAAACACCGGCAGCCAGCGCTTCCCCGCCTTTACTTTCGAGATGAGGAAACCTATAATGAGTCTTTGCTACCGATTGGAGGAACAGGACGATGAGAGGCAGTTGGAAAGCGCTCGTGTACCTCGCGCTCGCCTTTGAGATACCGTTCCTTACCGTGGCCGGGTTCTTCGTTGGCAGGCAAATTGACGCTGTATTCGGGATGCCCGACGCCAACATCTTCGCCGGTATCGGCATTATCCTTGGCCTCTACGGCTGCTGGCTTACCTTCAAACGGTTCCGCGACTTCGTCGAACAGAAGGACTCCGACGACGGAGAAGGAGAGTTCTGACGGCGATGCACGGCGCTTATCTCTGGGACCTTATCGGGATTCCGAGCCGCTTTCAACCGATCGCCGGGTCGCTTCTCGTGTGCGTTGTCGCTCTGGGTGCAGGCATAGCGCTTCGCCGTCACTACCAGCATACCCACGGCATCATCCCGCGCAAAGGGATCCATCTCGAGGCCGCCGTCGAATGCCTCGTCGAGTCGCTCCGCTCGTTCATCACTTCGATCCTCGGATCTCACGCCGGCGATTTCGAGCGATTGCTCATCGCCATTTTCTCATTTATTCTGCTTTCCAATCTCCTCGGCCTCGTGCCGGGTTTCATCGCTCCCACCACCAATCTGTCGGTCAACCTCTCCATGGCGCTTACCGTTTTCATCTACTACAACTATATCGGCATCAAACACCATGGCTTCGGTTATATTCGCATCTTCCTCGGCCCTGTGTGGTGGCTCGCCTTTCTTATGCTCCCCATCGAACTCATCTCACACCTCGCCCGCATCCTTTCGCTTACCCTCCGGCTTACCGGCAACATGAGCGGTGAGCACGCGGTGAGCACTCTCTTTACATCTCTCATCCCGGTCGGCCTGCCGGTGGTGTTCCTGTTTTTGGGCCTGCTCGTTGCCGTATTACAAGCCTTCGTATTTATGGCTCTTTCGACCATTTACATCTTGCTTTCGCTGGAATTGGACCACTGATTATAGGAGAAAAATCATGCTCACAAAGGTACCTTCTCTCCTCGGAACACTGCTTGCTTCTCTGCCGCTCCTCGCGCAGGAAGTAGCCGATGCTTCGGTCGGCGGACTCGAGAAAGGACTTATTGCGCTCGGCGCTGGTCTCGCCATTGCCATTGCGGCCCTCGGCGGAGGACTTGCTCAAGGAAGAGCGGCCATCGCTGCGATGGAAGGCACTGCGCGCAACCCCGAGGCAGGCAAACGCATTTTCATTCTGCTTATCCTCGCGCTCGCGCTCATCGAGTCGCTCGTCATCTACGCGCTCGTCGTCTCTTTTTCGCTGATCGGGAAAATCTGATCTACACCTCTGGTGGGACCGGTGCCACTGCTCGCCGGGCGCGATAGGCGGCAACCGTCCGCTTGGCAACGAAATAGGTGGGAACCGCGGCCACGATACCAACGATGGCTCCTCCGATCCATGTGCAGATGAAGATGTCGAGGAGAAAATCCTTACCTTCCGTGAGAAGAGCAAAAAACCCCGAGAGGGTGTCGCGGCCCTCGAAGGCGGCCTTGAAGTCTTCGTAGGAAAGCACCTTTTCGATACGCCAAAAGAAGGCGCCGACCCAGTAGGTAAAGGCGTACATCGGGATGAAGGTGATCGGGTTGGTAATCCAAACGCCCGAAGCGGCCGCGAATCGGTTGACCCGGAACGGCCACACCAACAGGAGCACCACCGCCATCTGGATGCCCATGATGGGAAGCCAGCCGACAAACACCCCGACGGCAAGACCAATCGCTATCTCATGCGGCGTCGCGTGCTGGGTCGCCAATTTCACCGCCCAGCGGCGAGCTTTTTCCCACAGACTCCTCACCATGTCCGCTGCACCATTACTACCGCCTCTGCGAAAAAACACCGAAGAGATCGCGGCCTTCCGAAAACCGTCGCGAGGTTTCTACCGTGCGAGCACTGTGGCGATGACATCCACGACGCGGTTGCTGTAGCCCCACTCGTTATCGTACCACGCGAGCACCTTGAGCATGTCGCCGCCGATGACCTGCGTGTAGGGAGCATCTACGATACTGCTGTGCGGGTTTCCATTGAAATCACGGCTCACGAGTTCATCGTCCGATACCGCGAGAATGCCCTTGAGCGCGCCGGCGGCATATTCGCGGAATTTCGCATTGACCTCGTCCTTGGTCACTGTGCTCTCGAGTTCGTACACCGCATCAACGAGCGAGACATTCGGCGTCGGAACGCGCACCGAGATGCCGTCGAACTTTCCCTTGAGTTCAGGTATGACAAGCCCCACCGCCTTGGCGGCGCCGGTCGTGGTCGGTATCATCGAGAGAGCGCCGGCCCGCGCGCGGCGCAGGTCCTTGTGCTCGAGGTCGAGGATACGCTGATCATTGGTGTAAGAATGGATGGTCGTCATGAAGCCTTTCTTCACCTTCCAGTGCTTGTGAATGATGTAGGTGATCGGGGCATAACAGTTGGTGGTGCACGAGGCGTTCGAAACGATATGGTGCTTCGCGGGGTCATACGCCTTTTCGTTGACGCCGAGGACGAGCGTGATGTCGGCATCGTTTGCCGGAGCGGTGATGAGCACCTTCTTGGCGCCCGCCTGCCGGAGTACCTCGGCTTTCTCCTTCTTGGTGTACTTGCCGGTTGACTCGACGACGACATCAATGTCCTTGTAATTGAGTTGCGCTCCGTCCTTTATCGCGGTGACCGGTATCTCCGTGCCATCCACGACAATCGCATTCTCGGTTGCTTTCACCTCGCGGTGCCATGTTCCCGCCACCGAATCGTATTTGAGCAGGTGGGCAAGCGTTTTGGCATCGGTGAGGTCATTGATGGTGACGAACTCGATGTCGTCTCGACCGAAGCCGATCCGAAAAACCATGCGGCCGATACGGCCGAACCCGTTGATGGCCAGTCTCATCTTTTTTGCCATGATCTCCTCCTTTCAAGTATGGTTACTCTTCATATGACCCCGTTGTCCGGTAAAAAGCACGCTGCAGAGAGAATATCGTCTTGGTCCAATTCTCGTCCATCTCGCCGGAAAGTCCTATGTGTACGGCATCGAGGTTCGCGTCGAGATTGTCAACCATCGAGACGATGAGCGCGTCCATCGTCTGCGGCTGCTTCGGCGACCCGAACTCGTACTCCCCGTGGTGCGAGAGCATAATGTGCAGTATCTCCATGCGGAGCGTCGCGTCGTCGGGAACCGCTCTCTTGAGGAGTTTTTCGACGAATGCGGCTCCCATGTAAACATGGCCGAGCAGTTTACCGCTGTCGGTGTAGCGCTCGACGACCGATGTCGAGGCGTTCACTTGAAACTCGAAGACCTTGCCGACATCGTGGAGCATCGCACCGAGGAGCACCTGCATACGGTTGACCGGATACCGCGACTCGTAGCGCCGCGCGAGGTCGAATGAAATCTCCGCCACATTGAGCGAGTGCTCCCAGAGACCGCGCCGGTAGTTGTGGTGCATACTCTTGCCCGCGGGGATGGCACGGAAAAGGTCCCACACTTGCGCCGAATTCTCGAATTCGGCTATGACAGCGTGCCGTGGGGCATCGAGCGTGTCGGCGAGTGCCCGCCACCGCCGCATGAGATCCTCGGCGCTTTGCGACGATTGGGGCACAAGGTCGCCCAAGCGATCGAGCATCTCGGAAGGAACCGCCGCCGCCGCTTCGATGACGAGTTGCAGAGCGTTCTGGTAGCGCGCAACGCGCCCTTTGGTCACCTGCACGATGGCGCCCGCCTCGATTGTTTTTGCAATCTCGGGGGTTACTTCCCATACCTTGCCGTTGATGCCGTTCGCACCGTCGAAGAGGTCGAGGTCGAGGTAGCGTGTGCTGTTCTTGCCCGATTTGAGGGTTGCTCGGCGCACGAGAAGATAGCAATTCGCGGTATCGGCGATGGCCATTCCCTCTTCAAGAGAAGCAATTTTGAGACGATTGAGCGTACTCACGGCTAGCCGAAACGATAGTGTTTTTTCACCGGTTTTCGTATCTCCCAAGTGCAGGAAAGCCCGGCGGGGAAAGTTACCAAATCGCCTTTCGTTATCTCGTAAGAAGCGCCCGTCTTTGTGTCGGTCACGATGACCTCTCCCTCGAGAAAGTAACAGGTCTCCGGTTCATCGTAGAACCACGGAAAAGAGGAGACCTCCTTTTCCCAGATGGGCCATGAACGAACACCCCGTTTCTCGATATCGGCGTCGCTCGGACGCTCGATGACGATCGCCATGTTTGGCCTCCTCCGACAGTTTCATCCACCGGAGCGAAATCTATCGTCGCTTCCGCCAAAAAGCAATTTTTCGTAGGGGTGTTGTGTTAACAAAGGAAAAATGTCCCCTGCGGTTGAGGAGGAGGCAGAGAGGGAGGAGTGTATCGGGACGACGAGTAAAGAGACCGAAGGTTTGGTGTCGCCGGAGAACGCGAGAAGAGATGAAGCGGCTAAGTTACCGACATACGAAAAGCGTGATGAGTGCGTTGGGGTACATTTTAACTTTGTTTCGACAGCAAAAAGGAAACGGGCGATAAGGAGGTTTTGCTACCCAATCGGTCAGTTCCCGAAGAGTTGTTCCCGTTTGCCGTACACATCGTCGCAGGTGAAATCGTCGGGGACGCGGATATAGAGGAAGGTGCTGTCCTCGTTGCGGATGGTGCTCTTTTTCTGGCTCTTGAGCGTCGGGTTGGTCGCATCAACGGTATACTGGTCGTCGGTCCAGTTGATGCTACCTTCGATGCGGTCGGGGTTTGTGCCGATACCGAAAATACCGTCGCCGGGATGGTAGGTGCCGGTGAGTTCGTGCGAAAGGCGCTGGACGAGGTACATGTCGCCTTTGATGAGCGCCGAGGTGAATCCGAGGGTGAAGGCGGGATGTCCATCTTCGTCGTGGTCGAAGATGCGGGGGTCGGAAGGGCTGTTGGGAATGGTGTCGGTTTCCGGGTCGTCCATCTTGAGCATGCCGCGCAGCTCCCACGAACGGTTCTCGGTGAAGGTGATGACGCCGTTGTTTTCGGTAACAGTGATGTCGGGCTTCGGACTTTTGAGTTCATAGGGATGCCAGAACCAATAGATGTCGCAGTACTTCTGGTAGAATATGGTGTCTCCCTGCGAGGTGGTGTTGTCTATTTTGCAGATTTTGTTCTCGATGTGCAGTTCGCCGTTTTCGATCGTTATTTTCCCAAGTTTGTAGCGAGTGGTTACCGATTCGACATTGCCGATGATGGTTTGGGTGTCGGAAACGAGAATCAACCGCTCGGCCCATGTGCCGGCAAAGGTGGCGAGCAGGGGGTTTACGGTGTCCTCATCGGGTTCGGCGAGGTCGGTGTCGAGGTCCTCTTCGGTCACCGTGGAATCGGGTTCTTCGCTTGCCTCGTCGGTTATCGTCTCGTCCGCGATAACGGTGTCATCCGTGACGGATGCTCCGTCGTCGAGTGGTTCGATAGCCTCGTCGTCGAGTGGTTCGTCGGTGACGGCGGTGTCGTTGTCGAATGGGAGGGCGGCATCGTTCTTGCCCGCCGTGTCACTGCTGCATGATAAGAATAGCCCGATCATTCCTACGAGGAGCGGGGGCATCAGCAGCTTTTTCATTATTACACCTCCACAGTTCGTTAGTAGAGTATCTTTATGAATAGTCCTGTGCCGATGAGGAATCCGCTGCTCCGGAAGCCGGGAAAGCCGGGGTTGTTCGTCTGGAACCCCTGTGCTTCGGCGATGGGGGGCCGTTCGGGGTCGGAGTAATCTATGAGCGTGTCGGGGTATTCGTCCACAAGTCCGCCGGAGCCCGCGCTTCGTGAAAGGTCTTTGTGGTGCGAGCGCGGAATGAGCCAGTGGAGTTGTCCGTGAACGCCGCCGGCGATGGTGAACTTTTCGAATTCGAAATACTCGGCCCAGCCGCCTGCCCACACGAGGCGGTGGTTGTCCACATAGTTCTCGC
>CALITV010000042.1 GCA_938048925.1 uncultured bacterium
ACCCATCGTCTCGAGCGGTCAACCCGGGCGTCTCGGGCGAGCAACCCTTATCCGCCGTAGCGGAACGCGCCCCTATTCGACCTTGCTCCGGAGGGGGTTTGCCGTGCGGAGCCTGTCACCAAGCCCCCGGTGAGCTCTTACCTCCCCATTTCACCCTTACCCGGTTATGCCGGGCGGTATCTTTCTGTTGCACTGTCCGTAGAGTCGCCTCTCCTGGCGGTTAGCCAGCCTCCCGCTCTGCGGAGCCCGGACTTTCCTCCGGCGTCTGCCGGCGGCCGGTTGTGCAACTTTCCCCTTATGGTTCAGAAACCTGCTCTCTTCAATCGTCGTCGTTGTGCTGCTCGGTCGTCGTATCGCGAATAACCGGTTCTTTCTTTTCCTTCTCGCTGCGACGACTTTCCGAAGGTATGAGAATGCACTGACAGTTAGGGCAGGTTTCGATGCGCTCCGCCTTGAGAACATTATGGTATAATTGAGGAGGTAGCGTCATGTTACAGCCGCGGCACAGGTATTTATCTGCCTCGGCGATGGCTTTTCCCGAGGAAGAACTCTCGAGGATGCGTTCGTACTTGCGCAGGACGGCCGGACGGATCCCGGCGGTCAGTTTGTCGCGATCCTCGTACATCTTCTCTATCTCACGTTCGAGGGAAGCGATCCGCTTCCTGTTCTCGTTCAGTTTCTGGCGACACTCGGCGATCTTTGCAAGATGTTCCTCTTCCACCAGTTTGAGTTCCTGCGCCCTGATCTCCATCTCACGGGTTATCTCGCCGGCCTCTTCTTCTACTTCCTTATTGAATCGTTTGATGTTGTCTATCTCGCGGAGAAGCGCATTATATTCGTCCTTGTTTCGTATCGCCGACTGTTTCCCAGTGATCGCCTTGAGTTTCTCTTCGCCGCGCGCGACGATTTCGGTGCGCTTACGGATCTCTTCCTGTTGCAGGGCGATGCCGTTGCGCAACTCCGTCAACTTTCCCTCCATTTCGGCGATGCGCGCCTCGAGCGCCGCATTTTCTTCGGGCAGAGCGTCCAGCTCTTCCTCGCGACGGTATATCTGCTCGTCATACGCTTGAAGTTTCTTCAACTTGCGCAGTTCTTCGATCACGGGAACCTCCTTACTTGATGAGAGGTAAAAACAAAAAAAAGCACTTGTGCGAGACAAGTGCTTCCCGAAAAGGATGGCTTTGAACTGTATCGTGTAGAGACCGGATCGCTCGCCTCCATCACGCGGTGGTGGGCCCAGGAGGAGTCGAACCTCCGACCATCCGGTTATGAGCCGGGGGCTCTACCAACTGAGCTATAGGCCCCGAAATCGGCACTCAATCTAGTGGTAAAAAGCGAAAAAGCAAATTTTTCCGTAAAATTGACTTTTGCTTTGGACTTACTACCATTTTGCCACAGTCGTACGGTGGAGAGAAGATTCGATGGCGGCATATTTCGAAGTCCAAGGGGGAAGCGCCGCCAACGGCGAGGTTTCTCCATCGGGAAACAAGAACGAGGCGTTGCCGGTGCTTGCCGCTTCGCTTCTTGCCGAGACGCCGGTGACCATCCACAATGTTCCCGATATTCTCGATGTCCGCATCATGCTTGATCTTATGGCCTCGATGGGGGTCTCGATACAGCGTTCGAAACCCGGAACTGTGGTGATTGATGCACGGGGCCTTGTTGACCGGCCGCTCGACCGCGCGCTCTGTAACCGCATCCGAACTTCCATCCTCTTCGCGGGGCCGCTCGTCGCCCGTTTCGGCCATGTTCTCCTGCCGCCGCCCGGCGGTGATATCATCGGGAGACGCCGACTCGATTCCCATGTCCTCGGGTTTTCCGCCCTCGGCGCCGAATGGACAACCGACGACGGCGGATATCGCATAAGCGCACGCCGACTTACAGGTGCCGATATTTACCTCGATGAGGCGAGCGTAACGGCGACCGAAAACATCCTCATGGCCGCCGTTTTGGCGGAAGGGCGCACGACCATCTACAATGCGGCATGCGAACCGCATGTTCAAGGATTCTGCCGTCTTTTGAATAACATGGGGGCGTCTATAGAAGGGATCGGCACCAACCGACTGGTGGTAAACGGTGTCCGTTCATTGAGAGGAACTGAACACACGATCGGCCCGGATCATATCGAGGTCGGAAGTTTCATTGCGCTTGCGGCGGTCACTGGGGGCTCGGTACGCATACGGGATGCGGCGCCACAACACCTCCACCGTGTGAAGCAAGTCTTTGGCTCGCTTGGTATAGAGATCTGTTTCGAGGGGAACGATGTAATCGTCCCGCGGCACGAACGGATGGCGATTCGCCGTGAGTTGCGCCAAGCCGTCCCCAAGATTGACGACGGTCCGTGGCCCTCTTTTCCTTCCGACCTCATGTCAATAGCCATCGTTGTTGCCACGCAGGCCGAAGGAACGGTTCTCTTTTTCGAGAAGATGTTCGAGAGCCGCCTCTATTTCGTGGACCGTCTCATCGCGATGGGGGCGCAGATCATTCTCTGTGATCCGCATCGTGCCGTTGTGATCGGTCCATCGCCCCTTTACGGCACCGTCCTCGAATCACCCGACATTCGGGCCGGAATGGCGCTTGTCATAGCAGCCATCGTAGCAAAAGGATCGAGTAGAATTAACAACATACAGCAGATAGAACGGGGGTATGAGCGAATAGAGGAGAAGATAAGGGCCCTCGGGATTCCGATAGAGCGACGAGACGACAAATGATGTTGAAAACACGACTGTTTTTATCAAAATTGCATATAGGTATGCATAAATTAGTATAAAATTATGCAAAAAGACTTGCTTTTTATGTGCCTTTTGATATCATCGGTTTGAAGCAGGAACGGCGTTCAAGGGAGAGGCCGATGGTAAAAAACAATTTGCGCAAATATCGTGAGCGGCTTCTGCTCAGCAAGTCCGAGTTGGCGCGTAAGGCCGGCGTTTCGGTGCTCACGATAGACCGCGTCGAGAAAGGAAGCAGGTGCCGTATGGAGACCAAGCGTAAGATTCTTCTTGCCTTGGGTCTTTCGCTGGAAGAAAAAGAGAAGGTGTTCGTCGGTGACGAAGAATAGCGATTGAGGCGGGAACATGGCGCTTTTTTTCAGCAAACAGATGCTTGGGCTCGATATGGGCTCTTTCTACCTCAAGGTTGCCCGCCTTGCAAGGGTCGGTCGGAAGTACCGGTTGAAGCGGTTCGGCGCCATTCCGATTCCAGCCAACACGGTCGTCGACGGCAGCATAATGAACACCTACGAGATGAACGATGCGATTAAAACCTTGCTCACGAAAGAGCACATTAGCGATAAGTACTGCGCAATCAGTATCGCCGGTCACGGTATCATAAGCCGCATCATCAGCATGGCACCGGTGCCTCCCGCCGAGTTCAAGAAGGCGCTCAGAAGCGAGGTGGAGACGCACATCCCCCACGACATCAATGAAATCTATTATGACGGTATTCGAACGGGTGTCGTGGAAGACAACAAGGAGAGGGTTATCCTCAT
>CALITV010000043.1 GCA_938048925.1 uncultured bacterium
CCCTTCTACGACCTCTTCGCACCGGTCGGAAAGAGCCGGATGCGCTTTTCCTACGAGGAGGCACACCGCTTCATCGTCACCCATTTCTCGCGTTTCAGTCCGGCGCTCGGCGCGTTCGCCGATCGGGCTTTCCGGAAGCGGTGGATAGATGCCGAGCCGCGGAAGGGGAAGGTAGGGGGCGCTTTCTGCTACAACATCCATGCGATTGGCGAAAGCCGCATCCTCACGAATTTCACCGGCAGCCTCAACAATGTGCTGACCATCGCCCACGAACTGGGGCACGCCTACCACGGCAACTGTCTGAAGGACGAGTCACCGCTCAACAGCGACTACCCGATGCCGCTTGCCGAGACCGCCTCGATCTTCTGCGAAACACTGGTTACCCAAGCGGCGCTCGGGAAGGCGTCGCGCGCAGAACGACTTGCCATACTCGAAGGAAGTCTCCAGACGGCGACGCAGGTCATCGTTGACATCTACAGCCGCTACCTCTTCGAGACGGCGCTCTTCGACTACCGCGCCGAAGCGGCGGTGCCGGTCGAAGACCTCAGGGGGCTCATGCTGGACGCCCAACGGAAGGCCTACGGCGACGGCCTCGACACGAAGACGCTTCACCCCTACATGTGGCTCTGCAAGCCGCATTACTACGATGCCGACCACAACTTCTACAACTTCCCCTACGCCTTCGGGCTTCTCTTTGCCAAAGGGCTCTACGCCGAGTATCTCAAGCGCGGCAACGCCTTCGTGAAAGATTACGACCGGCTCCTTGCCGAGACGGGCAAGAACGATATCGCCACGGTCGCGACGCTCATGGGAGTTGATGTCCGCACGCCCGCTTTTTGGCGCCGTTCGCTCGACCTCATCGGCCGCGATATTGATGCTTTTTGTGCGCTATAGGCCATGAACGATCGCGCGAAATTCCTCGTCGCCACCGGCGCCGGCCTTGGGCTTTTGCCGGTTGCGCCCGGTTCGTTCGGGGCACTCTGGGGGCCGGCGATCCACCTCGCGGGTGTGTATCTACTTCCGAAAGAACTCGTGGCGCCGTGGCTGGTCGGGTGGCTGCTCGTGATCGCGTGGCTCAACCACCTGCTGACTCCGTGGGTGCTCGAACGGTGGCGCGGTCGCACCCGCAAGGATGCCGATCCGAGCCAGTTCATCCTTGACGAAATCGCCGGATACCTCGTCGTGCCGCTCGTCTTTCCCGCCGATCCGTGCGTTGCCGCGATCGTCGGTTTTGTGCTTTTTCGGATCCTCGACATCGTCAAGATACCGCCTGCCCGCTGGATAGACCGCAACCTCCACGGCTCAGGGGGGATACTGTTCGACGACCTCGTGAGCGGCGCCTACGCCGGTTCTCTTTTGTGGGTTATCGAGTTTGTTGCGCCGGGGTGGTGCGGGGATTTCGTCCGCGGCATACTTCCCTGTGTGGGGTGACGCGATGAGTTCTCCGAAGATCGCGCGACACTACCGGATCATCGGCATCGTGCAGGGAGTCGGCTACCGCTACTTCGCGCGCCGCACCGGCGAGGCAATCGGTCTTGCCGGCTGGGTGCGCAACCTGCCCGATGGATCGGTCGAGGCCTACGCGATCGGCTCCGAAAGTGAACTTGCCCAATTCGAAGCGGCGCTCCGCCGCGGCCCGCGCCACGCCGAAGTACGCGAAGTCATCGGCGAAGAGGCGCCGGTTGACCCGTCGGTGACGCTCTTCTCGGTGCGGTTTTGATCTTGTTTAGCCGCGGTAGCGGCACCGGCGGTGAAGTGCACCGTAGCGGAGACGAGGTATGAACCAACGGCCGGTGTAAAATTGCAAAAAGATCGTTGGTCGGATATAAAGCGGATATAGAGAAAGAAACGAAGGTTTCGAAGAGCATGAGCGAAAATGGGGGGGCAATGCCGCAAGGGCGTACCAATAATCCGGCACGGTGTTTGGGGAAGACCGCGACAATTATTTCTAAAGAACGGGTGACCAACTACGGCGAGGTGCTCACTCCCCGGCCCATCGTGGATGCCATGCTCGACTTGGTGAAGCAGGAGACCGTGCGGATTGATTCGCGCTTCCTCGAACCGGCCTGCGGGACAGGAAACTTCCTTGTCGAGATATTACGGCGCAAGTTGCAGGTGGTGCAAAAACGCTACGCCAAAAACCAAATAGACTACGAGCGTTATGCTGTACTGGCAGTCTCTTCGCTCTACGGTATTGACATTTTGGCGGATAACGCCGAGGAATGCCGTCAGCGGCTCTACCAAACCTTCGATGCGGCCTACACCACGCTCTTCGGCGACAAGATTACGGATGCCTGCCGCGCGGCGGTGCGTTATATCCTGAGCCGCAACATCGTTCACGGCGACGCGCTCACGCTGCAAACCGTCGGTGAAAATCCGCAGCCGATCGTCTTTTCCGAGTGGTCGCTGGTGGGCGGCAGCCTGCTCAAGCGGCGCGATTTTGTCTATTCCTTTCTGGTCGAAAAGGTTTATCAATGTAGGCTTTTCAACGATCAGATGGAAGCGGTCACTATCAATGAACCGGTAAAGGATTACCCGCCGGTGCATTTTCTGGAGGCAGCCCATGCCTATGATGACAGGCTATAACCCCGATGTGCTCTCCTGCCTGGCAAACCTCTCCAGCGACGAGGTCTTCACCCCGCCTCCGCTCGCCAACCAGATGCTCGACCTGCTGCCCGCCGACCTGTGGCGCGACCCGGACGCCCGCTTCTTCGATCCGTGCTGTAAATCCGGTATTTTCCTGCGCGAGATAGCCCGGCGGCTGGATAAGGGACTGGAAAGCCACATTCCCGACCGCCAAGAGCGCATCAACCACATCATGACGCGGCAACTCTTTGGCATCGGCATCACGGAACTGACGGCGCTTATGTCGCGCCGCTCGGTGTATTGCTCCAAGACCGCGAACGGCAAGTATTCGGTCTGCACCGCCTTCGACACGCCCGACGGCAACATTCGCTACCGCCGCATCGAGCACACCTGGAAGGATGGGCGCTGCGTGTATTGCGGCGCGAGCGAGCAAAACTACGCCCGCGGCGATGGACTGGAAACCCACGCCTATGAGTTCATCCACACCGACAACCCGGAGGAGA
>CALITV010000044.1 GCA_938048925.1 uncultured bacterium
GTGTGCGGCCACTGGGAAACCTGTTGGGCGATGGTGTCGAATGCGAAGGTTCCTCCAAGGTCATGGGCCAGGAGCGCGATGCTCAGAAGATCGTGGCGCGGCAGCGGCGCGGTGTTGAGTTCGGTCAGTTTCATAGCGCTCAAGAGGCCGGTTCCGAGCGCGGGGGAAAATGCAGCGACGATCGCATTTTTCAAACCGTCGCGCCATGCGGCATAGCGGGTGTGCGCGGCGGTGTCTCCTCTGCGCGCGGCAAGTTCCGCCGCTATGGTGAGTGCCTGCAGGTGGAGAAGGTTAGTCGAGAGCGATTTCGACATGCCGATGTGCACCGTGTCGTTTTTCGTCCACGAGGGATAACTCTGTTCGCGCCAGTCGAGGAACGAGGTCTCACCGCGGTAGAGACCGTCACGGGGGTCATAAGCGACCAGCCGGTCGGCTTCGATGGTGTTCTTGATCGCCTCGAAAGCCTCGCTCATGAACGAGGAACGGTCGGCATCGTCCAGATATTTGAGCGTTTCGTAAGCGCCGAGCGCCCAGACGACCCGATCGGTCGAGACAGGCCATGAACCGCCCGACCCGGTGTCCTGCACGATCTGGGGGGCGTTGCCGCCGAGTGCCGCTTTTTTCGGCGACAGTTTGAAGCGTAATGAGTTCATCGTGCGCACCGGATCGACGAGTGCGAGGCCGAGGTAGGCGGCATAGGCCGTGTCGCGGGTCCATACATAAGGCCATTTCTCGCCGGTAATGAAGCAATCACAGGCGATCGGTTGACCGCCATTGAACGCGCCGTCGGTTATCGCGCCGACGCTATTCTCACGAGACTCCTGCAGAGCGAGCGCGAACAATGCGTCGAAGAGGAGATGGCCGCTCCGCAGGCGTATCTGTCCGGGTTCTTCGACGATGGTCACCTTTTTGTCGGGGGGATAGTTGTCACGGAGCGTGTTGTCGGTCGAGAGTTGGTAGGTGCGATGGTCGCCGCCGGTCGCCGTAACCCATGCGGTAATGCCGTTCCATGTGATCGAAGAGGTTTCTTCGCCGCTCTCTTCGTCGGGGACGGCAGTGTCCGTATCGGAGGCATCCTCGATTTCGTCGGGGGCCTCGTCTGCTGGCTCGGGCGGCTCGTCGGCGGTGTCGGTGGGCGGTTCATCGGCGTCGGTGGTAAGGTCATCCTCTGGTTCGAGGATGGTGTCGTCTGTCGTGCCGGCGAGGTCTCCTTCAGGGGAAACGGTGTCACCGGTGCCGGTGTCTCCGTCGCTTGCCGCTTTCTTCTCTTCCGAACAGGCGGCGGCGAGGAGAAGCGCAGAACAAAAGGCCAGCGCGATGCATCGTCTCATGAAAGGCTCCGTTTGTGGCGGCTAGTCGCGCGGCGTATTGGGTGGCAGTATGCCATGGTCGCGGAATTCGCGCACGGTGGGGAACGCCGGCAATTCGAATGGCGCGAAGAACGGTGCGATATGGGTGTTCACCTGATACGCAAAGTCGGTGGTGTAGGCGGCGACCGTTACCATGCCGTCGTAATTTATCTTGTCGGCGGTGTCGGTCGTCTTGTGATAGACATCCTCGAGGCCGGTGGTTATCATGAGGGAGGGGATACCGGCGTTGTAGAAGGGAGCATGGTCGGAGCAGTCGTAGCCACAGTCGGGGAAGGTTACCGTGAGGTTATATTTGACGGCAAGCGCCGAAAGGGTGTTCTCCCCCCACATTGAGCCCCGTGTGTCGGTCAGTTCGAGCGCGTTGTTGCGGAGGTAGCCGACCATGTCGAGGTCTATCATGTAAACGGTAGCGGCAAGCGGGAAGAGCGGGTGATCCACATAGTAGTCCGATCCGCAGAGTCCATCCTCCTCGGCGTCGAACCAGATAAAGACGACCGAACGGTCGAGGTATGGCTGTATCCGTTTGAGCGCCGCCGCTATCTCGATGAGGATCGCCGATCCCGAGGCATTGTCGTCGGCGCCGGGGTAGTAAATGCTCCCTGATGTGCCGAGGTGATCGTAGTGGGCGCCGAGCACGACGAACTCGTTCTTGAGGGTCGGGTGGCTTCCTTCGAGGAACCCGATGATGTTGTTGCCGCGTGTGTAGGTGAACCACGGACACCAATAGGCGAATGATTGGGTCCATGAGTCGCTCGCACCGCCCGGCTCGATACCCGCTGCGGTCAGTTCGGCGATGATGCGGTTGCGCGCGTTGGTGCTGCCGGTGGTGGTGTTGTTGCGGCCGGCGCAATCGGGAGATGCGAGGTAGTAAACGATGTCGGTCATGTTTTGCTTGTCTATGAGCGCGATCGTTTCGTCGAGGAAATCAATGTCGGGACCGCCATCGTCGTCGGTCGCATCCTCGTCGGCAGTGTCGAAGTCGGCCTCGTCGGGTAGCGGCATGTCGTCGGCAAAATCGAGGTCGGTCGCCGCGTCATCGTCAATGAGATCCGGTTCTCCGGTGTCGGACTCAGGCGCCTCGTCGTTTCCATCGTCGTCCGGTGCCTCGGTATCGGGGGCGGGCGTATCTTCCGTCTCTTCGTCCGGTCCGTCACTGTCCGGCATGGTCGCGTCCTCAGAAACCTCTTCCTCGAAATCAGCCTCCTCACCGATCGGGGCGTCCGGCGATTCATCGGAAACGAACGGGAGATCCGAACCTATTTCTTCGGTCGTTTCTTCGCTGGGCTCATCCTCGCCGTCGCTCTCGTCACTATCGGTAAACCATGGATCATCGCTGTCGGCAAGCCACTGTTCCTCCTCATCGGAAAGAACTTCGTCGCCGGTTGTCTCGTTGTTTTCCATACCATCGGAGAGGATCTCACTGTCGTCGCTCGGCGTCGTCGTATCGGCGGGATTTTCTCGATCGTTTGTCGAAGCGGTGTCCTGTTCACCGAGAAAGCGTGTTACCGTGTTCTCGCACGAAAAGAAAAGGAAAACCGAGAACAAAAACACCAGATAACGGCTCATGGCTCGCTCCTATAACCACTCTTTCTCGTAAGGACATTATAGGTCGGCGGCATTGGATTGCAATAAGAAAAAAAGTCCACTAGAATACCGTCATGTTCGTGCAAAATGCGTTTATGAAAAAGCCGGCCTGCCGCTTGGCGGTGGAGATACTCGTCATCTATTTGGCGCCGGTGATACTCATCGAGGTCGTGTGGGGCGCTGTTTTTTTTCTTCACTTCCGTGTTTTTATGGCCTTTTTTGTTGTGTGGGCTGCTGTTGCTGCCTGTTATGGACGCATGAGCGGTCTTTCGTTCTCCGCGATGGGGTTCACGCGGCGCTCGCTTATGCGTTCGTTCCTCCTCAGTGGTATTGTTACGCTCCTCGCGATCGGGGTGATTTTATGGCTCGCCGGTCCTCGTCTTGTTACCCGCCCGCACCTGCCGCGTAGTCTCTGGTTCCCACTGTTCTATGTGTTTCTCTCGTGCCCTGCACAGGAATTCCTTTACCGTGGTCTTGCCTTTTCACTCATGGAGCGCGGGGGGGTAAAGAGCGGCGTGGCGCTGATCATCGTGTCGGCACTGTTGTATGCCTCTTTGCATATCTTTTTCACTAAACCGCTCGTTCTCCCGCTCACTTTTCTCATCGGCCTCGGGTGGGGGACGATGTATCTTTGGGTCCGTAATCTGTGGGGGCTTATTCTGTCGCACATCGTCGTCGGCATGATCGCCATTGCGGCGGGTCTCGCGTAACCGGTATTTTTTTGACATCTTCATTTCCTCTGTATATGGTAAAAGTTGCTCAGAGTTTATGGTTGTTGAAAAAAAAGGGGGCTGCCTTGAAACAGGAACTTCGAATGCTGCTTGCCGTTTCTTGTGTGGTTGTTTTCTCAATGCCGCTTGCGGCGAAATCAATCCTGTTTTTCCCCACCGCATGGTCGAGAGACAAGGACAAGGAATTTGCAACCGGTTTGGACGAGAACCTCAAGAGCCTTTACGGTAAGGTAAAGAGCGCCGATGCGCTCGGTATGGATGACGCTTCTTCCGATATCTGGAAAGCGGTCAAGAAGTGTGCCGGCAAGGTTGCCTGCATCGAGCAAGCCGCCAAGAAGCAAACCGACTTCGATTTGGCGCTTCTTTTGTCGTATGCAAAAGGGAAGGTCGAGGTGACCATCTTCAACAAGAAAGGACGCAAAGTTGCCGAGAGCGCCGTTGATGTCGAGGAAGATGCCGATCCGGAGGACATCGCAGGTCTGGTACTCGGTGCGGTCAACAAACTACTCGCCAAATTGGGGGATGAAACGGAATCGTCGGGGGGCGATGAGTTCTC
>CALITV010000045.1 GCA_938048925.1 uncultured bacterium
CCGCTGAACCGGAAAGTCCTTCATGTAGCCGGTGCCACCGTGTATCTGGATCGCGTCATAGGCAACCTTGTTGGCCATCTCGGTCGTCGTGAACTTCGAGAGCGGCGTCAGGAAGTCGGCAAGTTCCTTCGCCTTCTTGAGTTGCACCTTGACCGGTTCGCCGTGGTGCTCTTTCCGCTCGTACATATCCTGATAATCAACCGCAAGACTGGTATGGTAGAGCAGTAATCGAGAAGTTTCTATCTCGACCTGCATCTTTTTCAGCATCTGGAAGACTGCGGGAAAATGGACGATCTTCTGACCAAACTGCTCCCGCTCGTTGGCATAGCGAAGCGCCTCCTCGTAGGCCGCCTGCGCGATGCCGAGCGCCTGCGCCGAGACGGCAAGTCGCGCACCGTTCATAAGGCTCATGACATACTTGATGAGCCCCATCTTACGCTGCCCGACGAGTTCCGCCTTCGCCATGTTGAACTGGAGTTCGCAGGTCGGCGATCCGTGAATGCCCAGTTTGTTCTCGATGCGCCGCACAACCATGTTGTTGTCACGGTAGCGTTCGTAAAGGAACATCGAAAGTCCGCGCCCTCCTTTCGTTCCCTCTTCGGAGCGGGCAAGCACCAGCGACACATCGCCGCATCCGTTCGTAATGAAACGTTTGACCCCGTCGAGATACCACTGGCCATCTTTCTCTATCGCCTTGAGGGTAACCGCCTGCAGGTCGCTCCCCGCGTCGGGCTCGGTGAGCGCCATCGAGCCGGAAACCTCGCCGCGGCAGAACTTCGGGAGAACGCGCTCTTTCTGTTCATCGTTACCGAACTTGTAGAGGGTCACCGCGATATCCTGCAAGCCGAAAAGGTTCATAAGGCTCGCGTCACCCTGAGAAACCATCTCGACGATGAGATTGTTTATCGTGACCGGCATATTGAGCCCTCCGTAGCGGCGCGGAAGGGTGCCCCCCATGTAGCCGGCCTGCGCGAGCATTTTCATGTTTTCTTTCGTCTCTGGCGCCCATTCGACCGTCCCCTCGTGGAACGACGCCCCCTGTTCGTCAACTGCCGCGGCACGCGGCCAAATGAAGTTCGCGCAGATGTCGCCCGCGTTCCGGAGCACCATGTCGTACCACTGGAGCGCCTCCTCGTAGGAGTGAAGCGCCGTCGGCCCTTCATCGCGGTAGTTGTTCTCGAGATCGGCGACTATCTCCGAAAGGTCGAGCCGGTCGAGATAGAATTTGCGATTCTCGGTATAGAAGTTCGATTTATTGGTGTTCGTTCCCGACATTAGCCTTCCTCCCTCAAGTATCTGATCATGAGCGGAACAACCTCCTTCAGATCGCCGACGAGCCCGAGGTGGGCAATGCTGAAAATCGGCGCATTGGGATCTTTGTTGATGGCGAGTATCTTTTTCGATTCCTCCATGCCGGCACGGTGCTGGATAGAACCGCTGATGCCGCACGCAATGTAGAGTTTCGGGCGAACGACCGATCCGGTTTGACCGACCTGCCGCTCTTTCTCGACGAAACCGAAATCAACGGCGGCGCGGCTTGCACCAACCTCGGCGTTCAGCGCTTCGGCGAGCTGGAAGATGAGTTTGAAATTCTCCCGGCTCCCGACGCCGGCTCCACCAGAGACGATGATGTTCGCCCTACTGAAATCAACCTTCGATTTCTTGGGGACGATGCTCAAGAACTCGTTACGCAGCCACTCGTCGCGAAAATCGGGGCGGAACTCCTCGACCTTCACCGGATTGTCCGCCTTATGCTCGGGCAACGGCATGACCCCTTCGCGCACCGTCGCCATCATTGGCCGGTGATCGGGAGTCACGATCGTCGCCAGAATGTTGCCTCCGAAAGCGGGACGAATCTGGTAGAGGATTTTCCCCTTATCTTTATAGTCATCAATGACCAGTTGGGTGCAATCGGCGGTGAGTCCGGTGTGTATCTTCGAAGCGACGAGCGGCGCAATGTCGCGTCCGGTGTGGGTCGCACCGAAGAGGACGATATCGGGTTTCTCTTTCTGGATGAACTGGACAACCACCTCTTTGATCGCGGTCGAATGGAGATTTTTCAGATGTTCGTTGTGGTAGAACACGAGGCGGCTCATCCCATAGACGAACAAATCACCGGAGTCCTCGGGAAGTTTATCTCCGACATAGATGCCAACCACCTCGCCCTTGAACGGCGCCATGAGCGCCGCCGCTTTGCCGGTGAGTTCGAGCGACACATTGCGGAGCCGCTCGGTGCCGGCCCGTTTTTCTATAAATATTGCCGTCTTCATGAGTTCACCTCGACATACTCTTTGAGAAGGTCGCGCACGAGCATCTTGACTCCCTCGACATGGGCATCGTACATCTTGAGCGATCCGCCGCTGAAGGCAATGTCCTTTATCGCGTGCACCTTCGTCGGGCTCCCCTTGAGACCGATGAATTCTTCCTTTGCATCGAGCGCCGCAAAGTCGAGCACCGGGATTACCCAACCGTTACGGTCATAGATCTCCCGTTTTTCGGGAGGAATGTTCGCCGCGATATCGGACTTGAAATAGCGGAGCATGTTGCGCGCCGACGGATAGCGCGGGGTATTCGCCGTTGCGGTCACGGTAAGAAGCACCGGCAGCGGCGCCCGTATCACCTCGGTTTGGAATTCGCCATCGCGCTCGACAACGACGGCATCTTGGCTTACCTCATCGAGGGCGGTCACATAAGTCACCTGATTGAACCCCAACCGTTCGGCGACCTGCGGACCGACCTGCGCCGTGTCACCATCTATCGCCTGCCGCCCCGCAATGACCATCTTCACCCCGCCGATCTTCCGTATCGCCGCGGCGAGAATGTAACTCGTCGCCCATGTATCGGACCCCGCGAACTTTTTGTCGGTCACGAGGTAACCTTCATCGGCGCCGCGATAGAGCGCATCCTTTATCACCTCGATTGCCTTGGGGGGCCCCATGGTGATCAAAACGACCTTCCACCCCAATTTCTCTTTGATCTGGAGCGCCGTCTCGAGCGCATTGAGATCTTCGGGGTTGAAGATGGCGGGAAGAGCGGCGCGGTTCACCGTTCCATCCTCTTTCATCGCCTTACCCCGGATGTTTGCCGTGTCGGGAACCTGTTTTGCCAACACAACGATTTTACTCATAATTCCTCCGTCATTGCCAACAAAAAATGACATT
>CALITV010000046.1 GCA_938048925.1 uncultured bacterium
AGTCGCGAAGAGCAGCCATACTCCGCCTACGAGAATTACGGTGTTTTCTTCATCGGCGACTGGGCGCTCGCCCGCTCCTCGGGCGACCGTTGGCACACCTCGGTCGGGTACCTCTTCGCGCAAGGCAATGACGCTGCCGACCTGACCGCATTCACTCTCGACAAGCCGTCGGTCCACTTCTATGACCGGCACGCACATCTCGTATGGGGACGCCTTGCCATGACGTTGCCATCGAACGGCATCGAAGGAGCGTTCATCCTTTCCTATCAGAATTCCTTCGAAGGAGCCGACACGCTCCGCACCGCCCTTCCTTCCCTCACGCGGCGCAGCGACGAGCGCGACGAAACGACCGGCCACACCGCCGGCGCACAGGCCGATTTCACCGCTCACCTCATCCCGGAACGATTGGACCTCCACTATGGCGTCCTCTATGCGCACGACTGGGTCATCGCCCGACGCTATACCCGCACCGATCCCGTGCCGGGCTTCGAACGAAGCGGCATTCCGATACTTTCTGACGATGCCTCGAGCGACCGTATAACCGGCTATGTCCGCAGTACCTACGAACTTCTTCCGCCTTCGGGTATCCACCGGATCTCCGCCACCGCCGGCTACCGCTTCGATGCCTTCACTTTTCGCACGCCGGGACGAGAGAACATTCCCTCCGTCAGAATCACCGAACCGGGGCATGGAGTCGAGGCAGGGTTTGCCTATATCTGGCGAGAAAATCTCGGCGCCGCCCTCGTCTACAACCACGGAACCCGTGCCGCGACGCTCCGCGAGGCCGCTTCATACGGTATGCGCAACGGCGTTTTCCTCGTGCCGAACAACGATCTTGACCCCGAAACGAGCGACACTCTCTCGCTCTCTCTTTCCGGAAAGACGAAGCAGCTTGCGGCATCGCTGAGCGGTTTCGCCACCTCCCTCACCAATCGGATCGCCGTCACGCCGGCGCTCTGGAACGGCCTTTCGACGAAGGACGGTTACCCGGTGGCCGCATACCAAAACGGCGAGCGCGCCCTCATGTGGGGAATTTCCTCGGAAGAACGGCTCTCCCTTCCCGTCGGTCTCTCGATAATGGGAGGAGCCACCTATCTCTGGGGTGAAGAAGAACGCGAAGATACCATCTCGTTTATCGACACCATTCCCCCTCTCCTCTGGCGGATCGCAGTCCGGTGGGAGTCGGAAAAAGATTCGGAATACCGGGGATTCGCCGAGGTAGCGCTTCGCGGCTCGACCGACGCCCGTTCGGCGAAACGGGCAACCGTCGGCGATCCTGTGTTCCGTACGAGTGAAGAAGGCCCGTGGCAGACTCTCACCGTTCGCGGCGGATTCCTGTTCGACAACTACATCCAAGTGATACTCTCGATCGAGAACCTGTTCGACCGGCAGTACCGCCCAGTGCTTTCGTCCATTGACGGCCCCGGGATCCAAGCGGTACTCTCGCTCGATGCCGAATTCTGAGCAACCAACCGCACGGAGGAAGACGATGCATAAACTTGGTGTCAACATTGATCATGTCGCGACCTTGCGACAGGCACGCGGTACTCGTTACCCCGATCCGGTGTTCGCGGCGCTCATCGCCGAGCAGGCGGGCGCCTCGAATATCACCTTGCACATCCGTGAGGACCGGCGCCATGCGCAAGAGCGCGACCTCGAACTCATTCGGCGCACCGTGGGTATCAAGGTGAACCTCGAGATGGCGCCGACCGACGACCTCAGACAGATCGCGCTCCGCCACCGGCCGCACGCCTGCACTCTCGTCCCTGAACGACGGCAGGAACTCACCACCGAGGGAGGCATGGACCTCTGCGGCGACGCCTATCCCGGTCTTGACGCCTACATACGGACATTGACGGACAGCGACATCACCGTAAGCCTCTTCATCGATCCCGACGAGAAACAGGTGGCCGCCGCCTGCAAGTTAGGTGCACACGCAGTCGAGTTCAACAGCGGTCGTTATGCGGACGCAACCGATGAATCCGTCGCGGCGCGCGAGATCGAACGCATCCGCAATGCCGCGGTCTTCGCCCTTTCGAACGGCCTCCGGGCCCATGTCGGACACGGCCTCCACTACCACAACATTCAGCCGCTCGTCGCACTCAACCTTCTTGAAGAATTCAACATCGGCCACGCCATCGTCGCACGCGCCGTATTCGTGGGCTTCGAGCGGGCGGTCAAAGAAATGCTCGATCTTCTCAACCAATGATCCGCGGCATCGGCATAGACATCGAGGAGATCGCGCGTTTTCGAGATCCCTCTCCGAATCTGCTGGAAAGGATACTATCCGACGACGACCGCCGCCACCTCGCCCGATTCGCCGATCCGGCGCCCCATGTCGCCGGGGTGTGGGCCGCGAAGGAGGCGCTCGTCAAAGCGCTCAACCGCTCCGACCTCACCTTCAACCGCATCTCGGTACTCCATACGCCTACGGGAAAGCCCTACTTCTCGTTTCGCCCTGATGAAGGAAAACTCCTCCTCTCTATCGCTCACAGCGCTGATGTTGCCATAGCGGTGGTCGTGTGGGAAGCGTAGCGCTCAGAAAAGATATTTTATCACGACGAAACCGAGCACGACGAGCACGACGAAAGCGATCGCAAGAAGGTCAAAGTAACGGTCTATGAACCGTTTTATCGGCTCGCCGAAGAGGTAGATGAGGGTGCTCACCAGAAAGAACCGCGCCGAACGCGAAACCGCCGAGGCGAGCACGAACAAGGGGAAATTGAGCCCGAAAACGCCGCTCGCGATGGTAAACACTTTATACGGTATCGGCGAAAACCCGGCGATGAGGACTGCTGCGAACCCGTATTCGTTGTACATTCCCTGCACTTTTGCAAACACCTCCGGGGTGAAGCCGGGAATGTAGGCAAAAAAGAAATCGGCGAGCAAATGCCAGAGCGCCATGCCGATGAGGTATCCGAACATACCTCCCACAACCGATGCGATCGAGCAGACGAGCGCGAAATAGAACGCTCGCTTCGGCTTGCCAAGGTCGAGCGCGATGAGAAGCGGATCGGGCGGCACGGGGAAAAAACTCGACTCAGCGAAGGAGAGTACACCGAGCGCCGGCGTTCCATACGGCGTCTCAGCCCAATGGAGCACCCA
>CALITV010000047.1 GCA_938048925.1 uncultured bacterium
TCGTTACGGATGATGGTCGTAAACTTTTGGTCGCCAGCCCGTTTGAAGACATCGGGTTTCCCGTCGCGGTTGGTATCCTTCTCGACTCGCTCAAGAACACCGCCGCTGTAAAACTCCCAGTAATCCACCTGTCCGTCGCCGTCCTGATCCTCCTCGAGGCGGACGATGACTCCTTTCTCGTCGTAGAACTTCCAGATGTCGGTCTTTTCGTCGAACTGGGAGTCTATCTCTTTCTGAATCACGATGCCGCCGACATAGATATCGGTGGTTTCTATCTTGCCGTCGAAATCGAGATCGAGTTCCTCCTTCACGACCGCGCCCGACTCGTCGTAGAAGCGATATACATCATGTTTCCCGTCGAGGTTGAGATCCATGATCTTTATGAAGAGGAGCGGCGCATCTTCCCCTTCAGTGGTCTTATTCTTCTTATAGACATTGACGATATCGGCCTTCTTGTCGTTGTTGCGATCGAACTCTCGTAGGAAATACTCGGCGGAGTCGAGTTTCAACGCCCCGTTTTTCGCCGTAACCGTTATCGTCTTCGCGCCCGGCTCCGACCACGGCGAAGGTTTCCCCGCGGCGGCCCTTTTCCCCGACGAAGCGCACCCCGACGCCAGCACGATCGCCATACTCAACGATACGAGCATCAACCTCATCGTTGCCCCCCTGTTTCACCGCTGTTTTTCTTTCATGATTCTTATTCTTCGTCATCGCGGTCGTTTTTTTCACCCTCGTCGCTCCCGGCCTGATAGAAGAAGTACTTGACAGCGCTGGCACCGCGTTCCCGGTCGGTCCCCTTGACCGATACGACAATGCGGTTGACCTTTTCGCGGAAACGAAGCGGAACCGAGAATTGGCGCCGGACCGCATCGGGCTCGGTTCGGTAGTAGAACACCTTTCGATTGTTCTGGAACACGAACACATCCTGCACATCGTCCCCGGCCACCGAGAACGAAAGCGTTACTTCGGAAGCCGGCGCAAGCATCGGTGCACGATCGAGTGCGATGGCGGGCATGGCGACGGGATAACGGCGGCGAA
Organism: uncultured bacterium; assembly: GCA_938048925.1. GTDB lineage: Bacteria > UBP6 > UBA1177 > UBA1177 > JAKLFG01 > CALITV01. Next base: position 1,039 of record CALITV010000047.1, read on the forward strand.
CCGTCGGCTTCGGATCAGGTGCGGCGGTCGTCGGTGTGACATCGCTCGCCCGGACCCAGTACCCCCCCTCCACGCGAAGGGCGGCGTCGCCACACTGCCCGGCGAGACGGAACACGGCCCCGGCCGATGTCGTCGCGATGGGAGAACCGAGACGGATGTCGCCATACAGCGGCGTCTCCGCCGGGATTGAAACCTGCGTTCCTTTTTTCTCGGTGAAACGACAAGAAAGATCTCTCTGTCCGAAAGGAATGGAAAATCCCGCCGCATATTTCGTCTTGTAGTCGTAGAGCGACACCGCGATGCCGATGCGGCTCTTGGCGGACTGGAGGGCGGAGATCTTGAATCGCAAGGTCATCTCTCGTTCCTCCCCCGGCTTCAACACGAGCGGTTCGGTTCCCTTGCTGATGAACATCTCCGGACTGTTGTAAATATTGATAAGTTGGACGCGACCGTCAAGGAGCGATCCTTTTCCGATGTTGCGTACCGCAATGTGCGCGTCCACCTCCTCGCCTTCCTCCACCAGCCCGTTGGGGGAGCCGACGCTGTCTTCGACGACATACGAGAACTCCACCTCAGGCATATCGAACGGGCGTATCTCTATCTCGAGGCTCTCGCTCCGCGCCACCGTCCGGAACTCGTCGAGCGAAAGATCCATTCGGACCGGCTGGCGACGCCACGGAAGATGTTCGGGGACATTTACCGGCACGGTTCTTTCCACCTGACCGGAAAAAGATCCGAACGGTATCTCCAAGTTGCGAAGCGGCGGCATATCGGTATCGAGGACTGCCTCGAGATTATCTATCTCCCCGGGGTAGGTCGCACGAAACACGAGTTTGTTTTCGGCCCCCGCCTTGAGCGGCACGCCTCCCACAATCTCGACCTTGAGCGCTTTGAGGTCGGCCGGCCTCCGCTGTGGATCCTTTTTCCAGATGATGCCGAGTTTCTCCATTTGTGCGATGATGAGATCCCGCTGCTCTTCGCCGAGACGCATACCCGCAGCGAGGAGAGGCTCCTTCTTCGCGATCCGCATCTTGAGAAGATTCGCGGTCATTTGGATCTCTTCGTCGTTCCTGAAAGCGTTGTATCGCTCTCGACGGCTCTCCTTGAGCAGTTCCTCCGGCGTCTTGTAGGGCTTGAGATAGTGGACGGTGAGCAACGGTTTCTCCGGTTCTTTAGGAAGGTAGTCGCTGACGATGTGCTCCTTAAGATCCTTCTCGCCGCGGATATGCGACCGCGTCTTGAACAAACTCAACTTGCGGGAATCAACATAACTCGGCTGATATTCGATGTCGGGCGTCACCCCGATGGTCTGTATCGAAATGTCTCCCGGCGTAAGATACTGAGCGATGGTGAGTTTGAGTCCGCCGCCACGGGGGATGCGGAACAGGTTCTGTACCGACCCCTTGCCGAAGGTGCGCCGTCCCACCACGATGGCACGGCCATTTTTCTTGAGCGCTGCGGCGACGATCTCGGTGGCCGATGCCGACCCCTCGTCCACCATCACGGCGATCGGAAGATCGAGGATGTCCGACGGAGCCTTCGAGGCTTCGGAGACATCGCGGTCTTCGTCACCGACGGTGGAAACGATAACCCCACGGTCGAGGAACAGGTCGGAGATGCGTATGGCCTGCTGGAGAAGCCCTCCCGAATTGCCGCGCATGTCGAGGATGAGGGCCTTTATTCCCTTCTTCCGTAGGTCGGCGAGTGCCGCGGTCATTTGCTCATACGAGTTCTCCATGAAACCGGTCAGTTTGATGTAGCCGATCCCCTTGTCGGGCATTGCCGAGATGACCGACTGAATCTTGATGACCGCCCGTTCAAGATCAAAGCGGATCACCGACGGCGTACCCTTGCGCTTGATATAGATCGTGACCTTCGTGCCCGGTTCTCCCCTCATCTTCTCGACCGCCTTGGACAGCGACATGTTGATGGCCGATTCGTCGTTTATCTGCACGATGACATCGCCGGTCACTATGCCGGCGCGCTGAGCAGGGGTATCGTCTATCGGCGACACCACGGTTATCTCGCCGTCCTCGTTGGTCTGGAGCACCATGCCGAGACCGCCGAAATTTCCTTCGGTCGAAGAGGTGAAGTCTTCGAACTCCTTGGGAGTGAAAATATAACTATGCGGATCGAGTTTCTTGAGGATACCATTGACGGCGACATACTCTACATCGCTTATTTCGCGGTCGTTGTCGGGGCGGTAATCCTTCTCGATGTGCCCGTAAACCTGTCGCAGAACGACGGCGATGTCCCAGAGATCCTTGAGTCGTTTCACCTCGACCATATACCGTTTGTTGTAGATCTGCAAGGCGACCTTGCGCTCCTTTCGGTCGAACCGCGTCACAATCTCGGCGAAATCTTCCTGTATCGCATCGAGCGCCTGCTCGAGAAGGTCTTCCGGCTGAAGTTTCGCCTTATTTAGGTAACGATTCTGGATCGCGTGCAACGCAAAAAGCGTCACCTCGGCCTGCGTGATGGAGTTTCCTTTCGAGGTGGAGAACAACCGATCGAAGATGTCGCCGTTGAGAAGAAGAGTAAACAGAACGAGGACGAGCAACAGAATGTTCTTACGCACGAATATCACTCCTCATACATCTCCGCCATTAGATAAGAGGGCGTCGGCGGAGCTCCTCGGCTCGGCCGGCGGGAAGGTCAGAGGTCGGCATCGAAGAAAATTGGTTCCTTTTTTTTGATGAACTCCTCTATCGCACCAATCTGTTCGGGGGCGAGCCGGATGAACTGCAATCCCATTCCCGGCTCGATCCCTTGCGGAAGAAACGAATTCTGTTCGCGCACCCAGACGACCTGCGCCGGAAGGACGAACTCGCGTCCTTCAAGGGCCAGCGTAACCGTGACCTCGGTTCCAATGGGAAGAATGCGGTGCGTGGCGACGAAGAGCCCTCCCTTGCTGATGTCCTCGGTAAAACCGCGGAAGAAGTTGTGTGGCCCCGCCAAGGTCACTTCGATGTGAAGCGATATGCGCTTATCACTCCGTTGGCGGGAATAAACGACTCCGTCCTTCTGTGTTTCGTCGTAATCAGGGCTCACGCGTGTTCTCCGTTCATCACAAGTAAACCAATTTTTCTTACTGTACGATCTTGAATTCGACGCGACGGTTTTTCGAGCGGCCCGTCTCGGTCTTGTTCGGCGCGATCGGTTTATCAGGCCCATAGCCTATTGCTTCGAGTTTCGAAGGATCCACCCCTTCGTCAATGAGGAACTCCCGCACCGATTCGGCGCGTGCCTGAGAGAGTTTCACATTGAGCGCGCGGTTGCCGACACTGTCGGTATGCCCTTCGATGACGACCTTCTTGATGGCAGGGGCGCTCTTTATCGCGTCAGCAACTTCCTTGAGCATTTCGTAGGATTTCTTCTCGATGATCGCCTGCCCCGTCTTGAAGAACACCGTCTGTTTGAGTTCTATCTTCTGGGCGGTGACCACGATGAGTTTGTACTTCTTGGGGCAGCCGTGCTCCTCGGTAACGCCCGGCTCGTCGGGACATTTGTCGTCCTTGTCGAGAATACCGTCGCCATCGCGGTCGAGTACCGGACAACCGTCGTTTTCGCGCAGCCCTTTCTCGTCAGGACATTTATCGGCCACATCGGGGACGCCATCACCGTCGCGATCGAGGAACGGGCACCCGTGATTCTCGTGCGGTCCCTTTTCGTCAGGACATCTGTCGGTGCCGGAGCAGACGGGCTTGAATCTATCGAGGTTCTTCTGTATCTCCGGGTTGTCGTCGCATAGACCATCCTTGTCGTTGTCGGCCTCGGGACAACCGTCCTGATCCTCGAAGCCGTCCCTGTCCTCCGGCTCGGTCGGACATTTATCGAGATCGTCGGGGATACCGTCGCCGTCCTTGTCATGGAACGGACACCCTTGATTCGAAGCAGGTCCCGGCTGATCGGGACACTTGTCTATCTCGTCAACGATGCCGTCTTTGTCGTTATCGGTGTCGGGACAACCGTCCTCGTCTTGGAAGTTGTCCTTATCCTCCGCGTCGAACGGGCAACGATCCTTGTTGTCAGGAATACCGTCGCCATCGGTGTCGGCCGCCGGCGCACATCCGCCGAGTTCGCGGATGCCGGGAACAAGCGGACACCGGTCATCTCTATCGGGGATGCCGTCACCGTCGGTGTCAGGGCATCCTTCGAACTGCGCCGGACCGGGCTGGGTCGGGCACTTGTCGGCGCTGTCCTCGACACCGTCCTCGTCACGATCGCGCGGAATGCAGGAATCGGCCAGTTTCGTCGCCCGTTCGGCGAACCCTTTTTCCCTGAGAAGATGCTCTTCGGCGAGGTGGTAGTTCCCTGCATCGAGTTCGGCCTGCGCCGATACTACCTCGACCCGCGCCATGGCGAGGTCATAGGGAACGCATATCCGCGCACCGCGCTTATCGTCCACCGCCAGACGCGATTTTTCCACATTGATCTCATTCTGTATTTTCTCGCCGGTCACACAGGAGAAAAAGACGAGAACGACGGGGAGAAGCACGCTCCCAAGAGAAACATATCTCATTGGGCACCTCCCGCTCCACTTTTGCTCTTCTCCTCCGCTTCTCTCTTGTATTTCTCGTAGAGTTCGTAGTAGTCTTCTTTTTGCTTTTCCTTTTTGCCGCTTTTCTCCTCTTCCTTTTCCTTACCCTTCTCCTTCTCCTTCTCTTTCTCCGAAACGGGGACCGGCATCATCGGCTCCGCCGAAGCACCCACCGGTTTGGCCGGCGATGTCGCCGCGGGAGCCGGCGCTGGGGCCGGAAGAGGAGCCGGCGCTGGGGCCGGCGCGGGAGCGGGAGCCGGTTTCGGCGCGGGCGCTGGGGCCGGCGCGGGAGCGGGAGCCGGGACTGGTTCAGGCTCCGACACCGGCGACGGTTGCAACGACGGGGAGGCGGGAGTGCCTCCGCCGAGCGTCTTCAAGGCGGCCACGGTTTTCTGAGAGAATTCCTTCGATTTCTCCGCTATCTCACAGGCGCGCTCATGCTCGCTCTTCGATTGAAGATCCCGCGCTTTCGCGAGAAGGCCGTCGGCGACATAGAAGAGGTAGAGTGGTTCCCGGTTCTCCCGGTTCTCGACGAATTTCGCCGCATCCGAAGAAAGAGAAGCACGTCCATAGAAATCTTCGTTCACGATGCGGGAATCCCGATAGACCGCGGCGATCTGGCGTAATGCCTCTTCACGAAGATCGTCGGCCTCGCGGATCGCCGACACCGATCGAATGGTGCCGCAGGACAACAGCGCGGCCCCAAGGATGTACGACCACCCCCTAACCATCCACTTCTTCATCGTCCTCTTCCCGTATGAAGAACCATATCGCCCATCTCCTATCAAAAAGGGAACGGCGAGTCAAGTTTCGCTCCGTCTCGTTTCAGAAGTTTATCCAGTTTTTGTACTCTAGGTAAGGGGTGAGCCATTCCGCCGTTTCGATCTGCTGTTCCTCGAAAAAGCGGAAATACATCTTCAAGACCGGGAAATCCATCCCGCGCACCGCCTCTTGGAAGCCTTCCCGAATAAGCGGCTCCCACTCCTCTCCCAGAGACCGCCGGGCCTTTGCGAGCAGCAGGTATATCTTTGCCTTGAAATAAGAGGCGTTCCGTGAAACGGCGATCTCCAGAGCAGGCTGCAGTACCGCAACCGCCTCGGCATACTCGCGCAACGCGATATGGACCTCGGCAAGTTTGCAGGCCGATCGGATATAGACGACGACGGCCGGCCCCACATTGCCCGTTTCCTGACCGCCGCGGGCACGGATGTCCTCCATGATGTGATGAGCCCGATTCGCGAAGATCTTTGCCTCGCCGAAGTTGCCGGTGTTCAACAGCACATCGCTCACCCGGTCTATGATGGAGATTTCGTCGTCGTAGCAACCCGCCTTATGAAGGTCTTGCACGACATCAACGATCTCCTGAACGACGATTCGTTCTGGCTCCAGAAGGAGCAGTTCTCCGCGTGACACCAGCTGTATATGGAGCAGTCCCTCGTTGACGGCGGTGTCATGCATCGTCTGCCAGAAGAGCCGCGCCCACTGAGGGTCTGAAAATCCCCATAACTTGGCGTTTTTCAGTTCGAGATAGAGGCGGAAATCGCGATGTTCCTGTTTCTTGCCAAACGAGGACAAGATGGATTGATAGCACCGCTGGGCCAGTTCGAAGAATCCCACTTTCTCCATGTAGATCGCCGAGGTGTAGAGGAACGAATTGTAGGCCCGGTC
>CALITV010000048.1 GCA_938048925.1 uncultured bacterium
CGTAGTGACCTTCGGTGAACCAACGCTTGATATAGCCCGGCAAGGATAGTTTGATAAGATCGGTGAAGGGGGTGGTCACCGCTTCGCCGCCATACTCCTCGATACACCGGATGAGACGCTGGTTAAAGACATCGTTGTCCCGCGCATACATGTCGCCAAAGACGGCGACCTTGGGACGCCTCTTGCGCCGGTCGGTCTCGATGGCCTTGAGTCGGGCGACGATCCGCGTAATCGCCTCCTCTTTGTCGGCGCCGCCCACGAAGGTGTTGTAGAGGAGGCTCAGCGCATCGGCAAGCACCTTGTCGGTTTCCCCTTTCCGTTTCTCGTAGGGCCGAATACGGCACCCCGCCTTACGGAGCATCCCGCCGAAGAGATTGGCGAAGTAGGTATCCACAGACGCTTGCACCGAAAGATCGCTCATGGTCAATTCGCCGAGGTAGACCTCGACCTCTCCCATTCTGTCGCCTGAGGACTCGAGAAGGCTCTTTATGAAATGCGGATACATCGGTATATTACAGGGGATGTAACTCTCGAACATCCACACCGCGGTCATCGCCGGATCGAGCCCCTGCTCCTCGATATAGTCGGCGTAACTCTGCGCGATGATGGTGACCGGCAGACATTGCCCCGTATGCTTTCTGATGCCACGCTTGATCGTTTTTTCAGTAAGCGGCACCATGCGGGCATCTGTCCCCTCCTTGATGAAAACCGCCTCGTAGAGTTTCGACACGAAGGGATCTATGCAGGGGAAAAGCACTGTTTTTCGTGGCGACAGTTTCGTTACGACATCGGGAGCCACCTGAAGAGCGTCGCGAGTACGGGATAACGCATCTCGCCGCCCGGCATGATTGCGGAAGGCACGCACCGCCGCCTCGATACGCGTTTCGTAGCCGACGCTCGAATCGTGCTCGTCCACCTCGAGAATAAGATAAGGCTTTTCGTAGCGCTCCATGATGCGTCGGAAATACTCGAGCGTGAACGAGTCCGGGGCACATTTGAACGAAGTGACATAGACCGGATAGAGCCCGGGCGTGCGCGCCGCGAAGAGCGCCGCCTTGAGTATCTTCGCCGCATAGTTCCAGTGAAGCCGTTTGAGGAGCGGATCTATTTCGGATATCTCCTCCTTCCGGTACGGAAGCATATCCTGTGAAAAAGCGGCGATGCCGAGACGGGTGAAGATATCGGGGATCCCCTTGTTCATCGTCGGCTGGAGCACCGTATAGGGTCGCCCGAGAAGCACCACGGCGACATCTTCTCCTTTTCGCACCGTCGTCTCGCGTTCATAGATATTGCGGAGACGTCCCTTCCGCTCCTCGAAAAACGACCGCGCGTTCTCGTAGGCGTTGTAGATCTCCCAGTAGTTGCGATTCAAGTGCGGTTTGAGCAAGCGGAACAATTCTATCTTCGATTGGAACGACTGGTGGTCAATCACCGGCGAAACGATGCGACGACGGACCGGCTCATCCAATATGCCGGCGGCGAGCGCGACGGCATACTGCGTGTAATAGCAATAAAAGCGATGCACTTCGCGCTCTTTCTCCTTCGCCTCGAACAATACGGGCAGAAAGATGATGTCGCACTTATCGGCAAGATAGGCGACATGGCCGAAAAAGGCCTGCATCGGTGCGCAGAACTCGGCGTTCGTGAGATGTTTTCCTTCCTTGACCGGTGCGGATGCCCCCTCGCTCGTAACCACCTCGACACCCAGAGCATCGAAAAAGAATCTCCAGAGCGGCATCTCTTCGGCAAGGTAGAGCGCACTGGGAATCCCTATCCTCACCGACACCTCTTTTCGGAGCGGAGAAGCAGGCGCCTGGAACACCGCCCGCCGCTCACGGAGAAGATCGTAGGCGGTGCGGTCGGGGCCAACATACCGTTTTGTGTCATAATCACGACCGCAGAGAAAGCCGAAGGCGACCGTCTCGCCCTGCACAATAACCTTCGATATTTTACAATGGTTGTGGCAGAGTTCGCACACCTCGTGTTCGAGCGGTATCTCGTCGCGCCAGATACCCGTTCCGCGAAACGACGAAGCGTTCACCTTGTTCTCGGCGAGAATGAGCGCACACCCCAGCGCACCAGTGAGATGGCAGAACCTCGAGACGAAAATCGGCTTTCTCAATCTCTGCTCGAACGCCGCCACGAGCGCCTTGTTACGCGCGGTCGCCCCTTGGAAGCAGATACTGTCGCCAATGTGCGCCTCGATGGCGACCTTGGAGAGATAGTTCTCGCGCACCGCGTGAAGCACCGCCGCAAGCACTTCGCCGGTGGTGTACCCGTCCATGAGATAGGTGGTGATATCGCGCTCCATAAAGACGGTGCACCGGTCGTTTGCAATCGGCGCCGACTTTCCCAGCGCCCGATCGGCGTATTCGGAAAGCGGAACACCGAGCCGTTTCGCCTGCTCCTCGATGAAACTTCCGGTTCCCGCCGCGCAGACGGTGTTCATGACCGAAAGAGTAACCATCCCTTCCTTCATCGTGGTGAACTTCGCGTCCTGTCCGCCGATCTCGATGATGGTGTCAACGGCTGGATTGATTTCATAGGCGGCCCGGGCATGCGCCGTAATTTCGTCAACCACGAGGTCCGCGGCGATGATGCGCCCGACGAACTTGCGCCCGGAGCCGGTCGTCCCCACACCGCGAAACGAGAATGTGGTCCAATGCCGCGCCGCGAGATCCTCGACCGCCGCGAAGATCGCCTGCACCGCACCGAGCGGTCGTCCCGATGTGTAGGTGTAGAATCCCGCGAGCACCGTGCCGTCTTGGCGCGTCAGCACCGCCTTGGTGCTCGTCGAGCCGATGTCTATGCCGAGATAGACTTCCTCGCGTCGCCCGAGCGGATCATAGCGGTCGCACTCAACGGGCACCGGGCCCTGCGGCGGATCGAAAACGGTATGTTCCTGCGAAGAAAAATCGGGATACCGCGATAGTTCGAGACGAAGCGGCGGATAACCGTAGGAGCGCTCGCGGCGCTCCTCGACGAACAGATCATCCCACGAAGCGGCGCGAAGCGGCTCCGTACTCCCCTCCTCCAGAAAAAGGAGCGCAGCGCCAATCGCCGGATAGAGATGAGCATGCTCGCCGACGACCGGCTCGACGCCGGCAAGCCGGGAAAGATGTTTTACCACTGCCTTGTTGAGCGCGACGCCGCCTGCGAGGACGAGCGGCAGGCGCAGTTCGCGGTTGAGGCTCAAGGTATCCACGATGTTCTTCGCGAGCCCCTCGCAGAGGCCGTCGCTTATCTGCCCGACCGAGTAGCCCTCCTGCTGGGCATGGATGAGGTCGGTTTTCGCGAAAACGGAGCACCGCGTCGCGATCTTCGGCGCGATACCGTCACTACAAAAAGCGACGGTACTGAGTACTTCCGCGCTCCGCAGGTTGAGTCGCCGCGCCTGCTGGTCGAGGAATCCGCCCGTTCCGGCGGCGCATGAGGAGTTAGAACGGAATTTCTCGTACTCTCCCTTGGCATTGAAGGTGATAATGCCAAAGTTTTCACCACCGACAAAAAGAAGAGAGCCGATCTTGGGATGAAAGCGTTTCGCCGCTGTTATCATCGCTACTTGAGTATCGAAGCGGGGGATGTCGCGGAAAAGTTCGGGCCCCGACAATGTCGCCGCGACCGCTCCGACCGAACCGAATTCGATTTTTCTCAGAAGACTGTCCAGCGTCGCTCGGATAGCCCCCTCGTGCGGGTGGTAGGCAGTGTGCAGGATCGCTCCGTTCTCATCAATGAGCGCAAGAGAAACCGCCACCGACCCGACATCAACCCCTAGAATCCGTTTCACGCATTATCCCTTTCGAAAAAGCACAGAAACGGTGCCGTCTAGTGGTCGTGCGTGCAGCCGGGACAGCACCTCGTCGCGCCGGCGGGACACTGGGGCGCCGTTTCCTTCGTGACCACCGCGCCGAGCGACACCTTTTTCACCAGTTCCCCGCCACACCGATCGCAGACCGTAAGCGGCGCATCGCTCATCTTCTGAGTTACCTCGATTTCGGCTCCACACGACTGACATACATACTCGTAGATGGGCATCGTAAACTCCTTGCTACCGACCCGTATGACCAAAACCACCGGAACCGCGTCTCGACGCCGAAAGGTCGTCAGCGGGGGAAAAAAGCGCCCTCTCGACTTTCGCAAGAACGAGCTGGGCGATACGGTCGCCCCGCTTCACGACGAA
>CALITV010000049.1 GCA_938048925.1 uncultured bacterium
CGGATGGTAGTGACGGTTTCGGGCGCAATCTCGCCGAGTTTTATGCGGTAGATGGTAGCGCGTCCGGTCGTGTCACTGTCGGTATCGGATTGCTCAGTATCGAGGTCAACGACCATATCGGCCGCATCGTCCCCTTCCGCGGGTTCCTGATCGTCAACGGAATCGGGCTGCTCTGGAACATCGAGATCGGTAGCCGTATCGGACTCATCCGCCGTCTCTTCCTGTTCTGTCGGAGGCGTATCGCCGTCACCGGGAAGATCGCTGCCCTCGATGGATGTCTCGGGCACTTCGCCATCATCGCCGATTTCCATCTCGTCGGCGTCCCAAACGAGAGCATCGCCATCCGTCGCATGGTCGGTGTCCTTGTGGATGATTTTCGAGCCCTTGTCACATCCTCCCAAGAAGAGGACGAGAAACAACGCCGCACCGATAAAGCCGAACCGCCGCACCATCGCCGCCTCCTTTACCGATATCCATGATAGGATATTGTATCTTTCGGAGGAGGAAGAAGCAATATCTTACAATGACCCTCTTTTCAGTTTAACCGTTTTTTCACTTTGGCGCCCGTGCCAGTTTCTCCATGCCGTGGTCAATGCGGCGGAGCGCCTCGTCTTTCCCAAGTATGTGGGCGATTTCTATCGCGCCGCCGGGGGTGAACTCTTTTCCCGACAGGGCGATGCGCACCGGCCAGAGGACCACCGCATTCTTCACGCCGAGAGTCTCGGCAAGTTTGAGAAGCGTGGCACGGATGGTGTCGTCGTTCCAAGAATCCGCGGGTATCGCGGCGAGCGCTTCCCGCGCCGCCCGGAGGCTCGTGAGTGAATTCTCGAAGGTCGTTTTCGATTTCTTGTGGACAAAGAGATCCACCGGATAGTCGGGAAGACGGTCTATGAAATCGAGTTGGGGCGGTATGTCGGCGAGTTTTTCGGTTCGTTCGTGGAGCACTGCGGCGATCGCAGCGAGCGGCACATCCTCCCGGGTGACCGCCTGCCGGATGAACGGGGTCGCCTTTTCGAGAAACTGATCGGGGGTAAGCGTCCGGATATACTCGCCGTTGAGCCAAGTCAGTTTCACAAGGTCGAAGATGGCGGGTGACTTCGAGATGCCCGAGATGTCGAACGCGTCGATGAGTTCGTCAAGGGTGAACTTTTCGCGGTCGGTGCCGGGGCTCCAGCCGAGGAGCGCGAGGTAGTTGATGAGCGCCTCGGTGAGATAACCCTTGTCAATGAAGTCTTGATAACTGGCGTCGCCGTCGCGTTTGGAAAGTTTGCGCTGGGCGTCCCGCATGACCGGCGGACAGTGAACATAGCGGGGGATCTCCCAACCGAAGGCGGTGTAGAGGAGGTTATACTTCGGTGCCGAGGAAAGATACTCGATGCCGCGGATGACATGGGTGATGCGCATGAGGTGGTCGTCCACGACATTGGCGAAGTTATAGGTCGGCAGACCGTCCGACTTGAGGAGCACATTGTCGTCGAGCGTGCTGTTCTCGACCGTTATCTCGCCGAAGACCTCGTCCGTGAAGGTGGTCGTGCCGCTGTCGGGAATCCGTTGGCGGATGACCCACGGGGTGCCGCCGGCGATGAGTTTGTCGCGTTCGGTTGATGAGAGATGGCGGCAGTGGCCGTCGTACTTCGGCTGTTTGCCTTCGGCCTCTTGCCGTTTGCGCACCGCGTCGAGCCGCTCCTTGTCGCAGAAACAGTAGTAGGCATGGCCGGCCTCGACCAGTTTTTCGGCATACTCGCGGTAAATGGTCTTGCGTTGGCTCTGGATGTAGGGGCCGTAGGGGCCGCCGACATCGGGGCCTTCGTCCCAGAAAAGACCCGCTTGGCGGAGCGTGTGATAGATGAGATCTACCGCGCCGGGGACCTCGCGTTCTTGGTCGGTATCCTCGATGCGGAGGATGAAAGTGCCTTTGTGCTTGCGAGCAAGAAGAAAGGCATAGAGCGCAGTGCGCAGGTTTCCGACATGCATATAGCCGGTCGGGCTGGGGGCGAAACGGGTGCGGACCGTCATGGTTCTTCTCCGGTATCGTCTGAGTCGTCGTCGCCGCCGATATCGTCGTTTTCTTCCGGCGCCTCTTCGCGCCGCCGAAAGGTTTTGAGGGCGAGGGAGAGATTGACGAGCAGAAGAACGAGGAGCGCGGAAAACAGAGCCACGGCGCCGGTATCGGTGCGCGGATTCTCGCCGGCGCGGATGAAGAATCCATCCTTGGCCATGGTGAGTTCGTAGCGCTTCTCGAAAAAGTTGCGCGCCCGCGCCGCGCCGCCGCTCGTTTCGAAGCGGTAGATGCGGCCGGTGACCCGGACCCGCATGCCGCCGGCGTTCTTCTCTTCCTCCTTCGCCATCGGTTCGCTCACCACGAAACGGGGCGATCCGAGGAAATAGTAGAGGATGCGCTTCTTCTTGGAGAACCCCTCCTCCATCACGCCGCCTTGGATCGAGCGGATACCGCGGATCGTCACATAGTCGCCGTCCACTACCTTCGCGAGCGCCTCTTCGTTCGGCGTGAGCGCTTCGCCGAGGTCAACGGGCGGTGCATCGTGAAAATAGAACCGTGCTCCGTCGAAGGTAAGATAGAGGCCGTAGAGAAGTACCGCGGTCGAGGCAATGAAAAGGAAGAGATTCTTTCTGCCGAGCGCTATCTTGAACGCCATCGTTAGTCTTTC
>CALITV010000050.1 GCA_938048925.1 uncultured bacterium
GAGCGCTACCGCGGCGAGGTCGAGCCACTCGACCCGATTGCGGGTCATATCCCCGGCGCCGTCAATGTGCCGTGGGAACGGAACTTCGACGAAGGAAAGAGGCTGCGCCCCCTCGAGCAGGTCCGCAACCTTTATGCTCCCTATCTCGACGGCAGACCGATCATCGTTTATTGCGGATCGGGCGTCACCTCGTGCAATACGCTCCTTGCGCTACGCGAGATCGGCGTCGAGGCGCGTCTCTACGCGGGGAGTTGGAGCGACTGGGCAAGTTACCCGGACGCACCGGTGGCCACGGGAGAAACGCCGTGAGAAAGCATCGCGGCGCATTCTTTTGGCTCTGGGCCCTGTTTCTGTTGTTCCTGCCCGCGGTGGTCCGTGCTACTCCTGCCGCTTTCACGCCCGACTTCTTCAAAAGGCAGGTCCAAGAGGCTCTCGCCGAAGAAGGAGAGGAAAAACTCATTCGAATACTTACCGCTCTTCACGGCAAGATGCGAACCTACAATTACCCCAACTGTTTCGAATGCGTCCTATGGCTTGTCCATCAATCAACGGATATCTCGCCGGCGAAGCGTCTGGTCCTTGCCGAGTACGCTCCCCGTTTCGCGCCCGATCTTCCCGAATCTCATTTTTATCGCTTTACCATGGTGCTTTCGGAACAGCCGAGCGACTTCGCTCTCGTCGCCTCGTCGTTCGGGCGGTGGATCTCGACGACCATACGATGGGTCCACCGCGATGTTTTTCTCGGCGCGGTGCTGCACTCGTCGCTCCTTCTCGCAGCAGCGATCTTTTTCAGCATGATGCTGGTCATGATGATCAAATACGGGACCGCCCTCATGCACCTCTATTCTCATGTTGGCGCTTTCTCGCTGTTCCACAAGGCGATAGGTCTCGTCACAGCGGCGGCGGCGGTCGTGCTGGCTGCCAAAGGAGTCATCGGACTCGAGGTCTTCTTTCTCCTCTGGATACTGTTCTCCTATCGAGTCGCACGTTACCGGGAGATCGCTCTCCTGATACTACTGACCGGCATTTATCTAGTGACCGATACGGCCATTACCGTCCTTTCGCATTCTGCGCCTCGTATGAGCAAAGATCGTTGGGAGACCTTTCGCGCTGTTTACAGCCCCCCGTTCGCCGGAACTCCGCACAGTGACGGGTCGTCCGCTTCCCTGTTCGCCCTCGGAATGCGGGCGTTCTACGATCAGAACTGGGGAGAAGCCGACCGCCTTTTCGCCTCCTACGGGCGCGACTCGAGAAGCGCACCGGAGATCGCCCGCGCCGCCAACCTCCGGGGTATCGTCGCCAGCGAGAACGGAAAACGAGAGGCTGCCCGAAAATTCTTCGCCGAGGCGGTCAAACATGACGAGCAACCGGCGTATCTCTTTAACCTGAGCCGAGCACTTTACGCTGAGGGAAACCTGCGCGAAGCGGAAGAGGTCGAAATGCGCTCGATCGCGATCGGAGGAAAGGGGGGGTTCGACTATCCGGCCCTGACATTCCCGACTCCCTACGCGTTCGCTCAAGAACTCAGCGGACATTCTCCGCCGCCGACGCTGTTGTCCGATCCCTTGCTGATCCGTCTCGCCACAATTATCGCACTTATTCTCGCAATGAGCCTCATGTGGCGGATAGGAGGCGCGCGCACCACCGTGGCACGATGCGTGGAATGCGGCGGACTCCTCTGCGAGGAGTGCGGCGGAGACACGGAAGAGGTCTGCCTCTCTTGTCGTATTCTCAAGTCAGGAAAAGGGTTGGCCAGTTCCGCCGAGCAGAAACGGCACGCGGAGCGGCGCGAACGCTGGTCGATAAGAAGACGTTCCCTGTCACTCGTTCTTTCCGTCGTAGTGCCCGGAGGCGGGCTCATATACAACGATCATATTGTCGAAGGGTTTTTCTACACCGTCCTGTGCGGTTTTCTTTTTACGGCGGCGGCGAGCGCAACACCGCACTTTTTGAGCCTTCCGGGATCGCTTTCCTCCGTGCCGTTCGCTCTGAGCACAGCGTTCATTGTTTTTGCCGCTCTGTTGTGGTTTGCAGCCGTCCTGCGTTCATGGCACACCGCCGGAACCGACGAATAGGAGAGAACGAACCATGCTGTCAGGAGAACTACGACCCGGCGCTATCGAAAGCCTGTGGGAGGAAATTTCCGCCGGCGGGATGTCGGGCGTCCTTTCGGTCGAATCCGGCAAGGAGCGGTGGGAGTTCCTCTTCCGAACGGGCGTGTTTATCGGGGCACACAAACAAGGCGTCTCCCCGGGCGATCGGATCATTGATCTTCTGCTGGAAAGCGGCGTGCTCAGACACGAAACAGTCCGTGACGCGATCAAGAAACAATCGAGAGTCATGAAAAGTTGCGTCGAGATCCTCATGGAAGAAGGGCATGTCCCGCTCATCCTCTATTCCCGCACCCTCTCGGCCCTCATGCGTCTCCACTTGCTCGACGCCTTGGCGCGCACAAAGGGGTTCTGCCAGTTCGCGGCGCGGAACGATCTACGCGAGGACGCAGGAGCAAAGCCGCTTACCCTCGCCGATTTCAACAGATTCCGCGACTACTTCGCAAATGATCGTCGTCTGCTCAAACAACTGCTAGCCGCATTGTTCCTGCCGGTAACGGTCCTCGAACGAAAAAGTTTCCCTCTTGACCGAAAATCACTGTTCTACAGTTATGCGACACAAGACCGCGATCTGCTGGACTTCCTCGTTCAGATGGGCGAGATGACAAAAGAAGGAATGCTCGTACTCGATCGGGGAATCGCCGGCGTCGGGTCGCGCGACCTCGTCGCGGTACTGGTGCTGCGCGCGCTCGCGGTCGCTCTTGTCGCCGCCATGGTGATCTCCGCGCTCGCCGCGGAACATTCGAAAGATCGGCACGAGATGACCTTGTATCAAAAGGCGGCGTTGGTGAATGTGGCTCTGGTGCGCGACATGTTTCGTTTCGACACCGGTGAAGAATCTGATGTATCGCGCCTTCTCCGGGCAGGCCTCTTAACGCCCGAGGAGGCACTTTTATGGGAAAAAGCGACGGAGAACACCCCATGAAGAAACGCGCCTCGAAGTTGCCTCCACCCCGGAATGTCCCTTTCGCCGTGCCACCGGATAAACTCCGGTATTATCCCGCGCTCACGAAGTACAAAAACCTCACGGCACGCCGGATACCGCCCGGGTCGCAGTCTTTCTGCCAGAAGAAAGGTTTCGACGCGATAGGCTTCGGCGTCTCGATAAACAAAAAGGGGTTCAACATCTATGTGTCGGGAGACCCCGGGACCGGCAAGACATCGAGCGTCAAGAAGTATCTCGAAAAGATCGCTTCCAAGATGCCGACCCCCGATGACATCTGCTATGTGTACAACTTCGAATCCCCCGACGAACCTCGCCTGCTTATGCTCCCGGCCGGCACCGGCGAAGTGCTGGTCAAAGAGATGGCCGACCTCCTCGATTACTTCCGATATCAGATTCCGAGACAACTCGAAAGTGAGTCCTTCGAGATAAAGAAGGGAGAAGTCATACGGTGGTATCAAGAAGAGAGCGAGCGCAACTACCGAGGAATCGAATCGGAAGCGACACGGCTCAATTTCGTTATCAAATCCACGCAAGGGGGGTTCGTCATTAATCCCATCGTCGGCGGCGAAGCCATCGGCAAAGAAGAATTTGAAAAACTTTCCGACGAAGAGAAAGA
>CALITV010000051.1 GCA_938048925.1 uncultured bacterium
CATCGCCTCATCGAACTCGATCTCGCGGAAGAGATAGCGCCGCTGAGGAGTGAACAATCGCCCATACCCCGCGGCGAGCAGTTTCCGAACGCGGCGCAGGTGCGGCGCCGCTTTGCGGTAGTTCTCTCCTCCCCGAACGGCGATGTAGGCGTACAAAAACGAGACGAACGCTATGCGGTCGGGGGTATCGGCGGTGAACTTCGCGACGATCGAGAGCGCCTTCTGCGCTTCGCCGTTCGCCACGAGCGTGCGGACGAGAAGATCAACGATAAGGTCGTGCCGCCATGTCTGAAACGCCTCCTCCAGAAGCGGGATGGCGCGGTCATAGAGACCGAGGCGGTAGAATATGCGTCCGGCGAAGAGGGCGACCGCCGTCTTCTGCTTCATCGAAAGGATGTAGGGATGGTCACGGACGATGCCGAGCGCCTCGTCGAGGAATCCCGCAGTGAGTTCGGTATTGAGGTGGAAGAACGAGCGGCTTGCCGAGCGGAGATAGGAGCGAAGCGCCGTCGTCGGGTCGCCGCCGCGGAGGAAGTGGTAGGCGGCGAAGGCGTGCGTGTTTACATCCTCGAGCGAGTTCGAGGTCAGCAAATACTCGGCGTGACGCCGGTGATAGCGCCGCCGCTCGTCGAGAGGTATTGTCTGATAGATCATCGCTTGAAGGCGCGGATGAACAATGCGTATCTTGCCGTTGCGGTATTCGCGGAGAAGATAGTTTATCTTGAGTATGTCGAGATTGTAGGCGAACTCGTCGTCGCCGAGGCGGTCGCCGATCACCGCGCGGAGAGCCTCGCGGGTCGTGAACTTGCGATAGATGGAAGCGATGTTCAGAATGAGCCGCTGTTTGTCGCTCAGTGAAGCGAGTTTCCGGCGGAACAGGAAATCGAGCGACTCGTGGGCGAGGATGTCGTGCCGGAACACCACCCGCTCGCCGGCCTGCGCGACGAGTCCCTCCTCTTGCAGAAGATGGAGGATCGAACGGAGCGTTTTGACAACACCACCGCTTGTCCGATAGGCCCATGGAAAGAGGTCCTCGTCTATCGCTTTGCGCGGGGTCCGGAGCACCGATTCTATGAAGTCGCGCGTCTCGGCGGGGGAGAACGGCGAAAGGGTGATACGGATGTTCGCCGGGAACTCGATGAGCGCCGTGCCGTTCTCGGTCGTGACGCCGAGCACGGTGCACACCCGCCGGTAGTTCTCGGTGCGGGCATAGAGTTCCTGAAAGATGGCTAAGGAGCGCTTGTCGGTCTCGTGGAAGTTGTCCACGAGTAGGAGTATCGGCCGCTGCCTCGCCGTCATTTCGAGAAGGTCGCCCATGAGCGCCACGATGCGGTGGAGATCGCTCTCCGGTTCCGCACTCTCGTCTCGGGGAGGCTGGGTGACCTGTCGAAACTCCGGATAGGCGCGGAAGTCCGGAAAATAGGCGGCGAGGAGTTTGCCCCACTTCATTGCGATTTGGTACCGTATCTCGCGGTCTATTCCACCCCAGATGCCGTGGAGGATGTCGGCGGCGAGATTGTAGGTCTCGGTGGCCGAAACGGCGACCGGCAGGACCTCGCGGAAGGCCATGCGGCACCGGATCTCCTCGAGGAACCGGCTCTTGCCGACCCCCTGTTCCCCTTCGACGATGATGGTGGCGTCGAGTTTCGTCGCCAGAAAGTTGTCTATGATGCCGGTGATACGCGACATCTCCGCACGCCGACCGATGAAGTCGGGGTCATGGATGACGACGCGACGGATCCGGGCCCCTGCTCGTGCGCTACGGTTCACCTTGATCCGCACATCAATCTCCTCGAGTTCGTTGAGCAGGGTGAGCGCATCGGGAAGCCGCTCCTCGGGGTTCGGCGCGAGGAGCCGCCGGATGATGCCCGCCATGTCGCGGTCGAATCCCTCGGGAAACGGAATCTTCTCCGGATCGAGCGCCTCGGCGGGAAGGATGCCGGGAAGTTCGGAGAACGGGAAAGTTCCGCAGAGCGTTTCATAGAATACGAGCCCCATGCTGTAGAGATCGCTCCGGAAACTGAAGGCGCCGCTCTGAAACACCTCCGGAGCGGTGTACCGTGCGGTTCCTCCGGCGTCGGCGAGGTGCATCATGCGTATCGAAGCAAGACCGAAGTCGAGTATCTTGACGCCGTCGTGCGGCGTCGCCATGAGATTCGACGGCTTGATGTCGCGGTGAACGATATTGTACCCGTGGATGTCGAGCAATCCGCGCGCGGCAAGGATAAAAAGGCGCAGCACATCGGGCAGATGTGAGCCTCTGAGCGCCTCGAAGGTGCGCCCCTCCACATACTCCATCGTGAAGAAGGCCTCTTTCTGCTCCTCGTAAAAATCGTACATGCGGACGGTTTGCTCGCTCTTCACCGTGCGGGCGACGGAGAATTCGGCGCGTAGTCGTTTCTTTTCGGCACGAGTGAGGAGCCGTTTGTTCTTCACCCGCTTGAGCGCTATCGTCTCGCCACGGCCTTCGTCCTCGGCAAGCCACACCTCCCCCATCCCGCCGCTTCCGAGCAAACGAAGAAGTCTGAACCGGTCGAGCAGAAAAATGTCTTCTTCCGTCTTCGTGATCAAAAAAGTCTCCGGCGCATACGGCCAAAATATATGGAAAGAATGATAGTCGGCCGGGCATCAAAACTCAAGAAAACGAATCGAGCCCGAATCAAGACATCTAAAATCTTACCTGAGGAGAGGTACATCAAGACATTTGCTATCTTACCCGAGGAAGAACGGCAAGCGGGGTAAAAAAAGAGGTCAGGGGAACGCGAACCAAGCCCTCTAGGGAAGAAATAAGGACAGAGCGATTTTTTGTGTCGCGCGTTCCTTTGTGCTATGGGCGCCTCTCCTGCTACGGAAACATTTTCGCCTCCTTGGGAAAGCGATATTTGTTTGAAATAGCACCGAAACATGCTATTGTGGCGCCGCTGAGGTAAGTGGTAGTCCACGCGAAGGGAGTCGCGGTATGAAAGAAAAACTCGAACAAATACGAAAGATTTTCGGCGAACAACTTGCCGCCGCGCAGTCGCCCGACGAGGTCGAGAAGGTGCGCGTCGCCTTTCTCGGCAAGAAAGGGGTGCTTACCGAGGT
>CALITV010000052.1 GCA_938048925.1 uncultured bacterium
CTGTGAACATGACAGTATCGTGTCCTCGCCCGATTCGGCGAGCACTTGGAACTCGTGGCTCTGGTCACCGCCGATAGCCCCCGTCGCCGCGTCAACCGCCTTGAACCGAAGGCCGCACCGGGTGAATATCGCCGTATAGGCCTCGTACATGAGTTTGTAGGTCCGGAGTGCCGCTTCCTCGTCCACATCGAACGAGTAACCATCCTTCATCGTGAATTCCCTGCCACGCATCAGCCCGAAACGGGGCCGTATCTCGTCGCGGAACTTGGTCTGTATCTGATAGAGATTCCACGGCAGTTGCTTGTAGGAGCGAAGGTTGCGCCGCACCATGTCGGTGATGACCTCTTCGTGCGTCGGCCCGAGGCAGAAGTCGCCCCCCTTTCGGTCTTTGAATCGGAGCAGTTCGGGACCGTAATAGTTCCACCGACCGCTCTCCTGCCACAACTCGGCCGGCTGAACGACCGGCATCTCGACCTCCTGACAGCCGCGCTTGTTGAGTTCTTCGCGGAGAATGTTCTCTATCTTGCGGAGGCTTCGCAGAGCAAGCGGTAGGTAGTTGTAGATGCCGCTCGCCAGTTTCTGGATCATCCCGGCGCGGTAAAGGAGGATGTGGCTCGCGATCTGCGCCTCTTTCGGAACTTCTTTCAGCGTCTGCGCAAACAGCCGGCTTGCTCTCATGGTCGGATCCTTTTTATCGTCATCATCAAAAACAGGCGTCACTTTACTGCGAAACGGGCAAAAAGCAACGGGTCGAATCGAGACATCTAAAATCTTACCGAGGGTTTCCTGTCAAGACATTTGCTAATCTTACCGAAGGAAAGGTAGTTACGCCACTATACTGGCCCCGATTTGAACCGAGCACTTTTTTAGGTAAAGTGTGAGGAACCGACGGAGGTGTCGATGGGCAAAGGAACGAGATGGAGTGCGGGGCAGAAACGGGAGGTGACCTTGAGGTTGCTGTCCGGGGAGTCTGCCGAAGTGATCAGCCGTGAGGTGAAGATTCCGGTTCCCGAACTACTATCGTGGCAGAGAGACTTCATCGAAGCGGGGACCGAAGGACTGAAGAAGCAGGGGAAGAAACTCGAATTACGGCGGCTTGAACGGGCGGAGAAGACCATCGGAAAATTACTGATGGAACTTGAACTGCACAAAAAAAAAGAGAATTACCGGAAGCGGACAAACGGGGGTTCGTGAGGGTGGTCACCGGGACACAAAGCGCAACGACCGGCAAGCGGTACCCGATGCGTATGGTCCTGCGGGTGGCCGACCTCAGTTCCGCAGCGTGGTACGAACGGCCTGAGCCGAGAGAACCGCAGAAACGGGGGCCCAAGACGGCCCACAGCGACGAGGAGGTGAAGTCGTACCTTCGGCGAGAGATAGACGAAGCGATCTTTCACGGCGAGGGATACAAGAAACTTCGGGTCCGTGCAAACCGTCGCGTACAGGGAAACATCGGAAAGAATCGGGCCTATCGGATATTGAGAGAGGAGGGCCTTCTGGGCCGCCGTCCGGGAGGCACCGGAAGCGCCCGCAAGCACGACGGCGAACTGGGCACCGAAGCGCCGAATCTCATGTGGGCGACCGACGGCAAGAAGTTCTGGACGCAGGAGGAAGGCGAATGCGGTTTCTTCGGCGTACTTGACCATTTCAACGCCGAAGTCCTTTGCTGGCATGTCGACAAGCGGCAGGATCGTTTCGCCGCGTATTTGCCGCTACAGGGGGCTGTCTATGCTCAGTTCAACACTTTGGAAGGGAAGCCGGCGCGGGGAGTGAGCCTACGCACCGATCGCGGCTCTCCTTACCGGTCGGCGTACTTCAAGAACAAAGCACATGACCTCGGGATAGATCTATCTCCTACATGGGCCAGATCGCCCGAATCGAACGGTATGTTGGAGCGATTTCACCGGACCCTTGAGGAGCAGGTCTTTATGATCCGTCAGTTCAAGAATCTCGCGGAGGCGCGGGAGATCATTGGCGCGTTCATCAGGAACTACAACCAGCATTGGCTGTTGGAGGAATATGGGTACCGTTCACCCTTGGAGCGGAGGCAAAATTATGCCCAAAAAAATGCTTGACAATTCGGGGCCAGTACAGCCACTTGCCCTCCTACCTCGGGTAAGATATCGAATGTCTTGATTCGCGTGCTTGACTTCAGTCGCAAACAGCGTACAGTAAAAATTACCTATTCTCCGCCACTTTAAACGAGGGGCCTACAAGGGGCGAAGTGGTTTCCTTGTGGCGCGTTGCCACGGTCAGGCTGATCCTTTCTTTTAACCTGCCCTGCCCCTCGGTCCTTTTTTCCGAGCCTAAACTTGACTCCTCCTCTCTTTGGGGTCATCATGCTTTCGATCGAACAGAAACATGCGAAGGAGCCGACGATGAAAGATCCGCGCATCGCGAAACTGGCGAAGAATCTGGTAGGTTACTCATGCCGTGTTAAAAAAGGGGAGCATGTGCTCATCGAGTCCAAAGATGATGCCGCTCTGCCGCTCCTCGAGGCGCTCGTCGAGGAAATCCAGCGCGTCGGCGCGACGCCGTTCGTGAATCTCTACAACCAGCGCCTCATGCGGAAACTCATCGCGGGGGCGTCCGATGACTGGTTCTCGATCATGGCTGAGGTTGACCTTCTCAAGATGAAGAAGATGCAAGCCTTCATTGGCATCAATGCCCGCAACAACTCATACGAGTTCTCCGATGTGCCGGGGCCGCAAATGAAGAACTACATGGCGAAGTATGCCCATCCGGTTCATTTCGAGCAGCGCGTCAAGCATACCAAATGGTGTATCCTTGCCTATCCGAATCCCTCGTATGCGCAGGCCTCGAACATGTCAACCGAGGCGTTCGAAGACTTCTTCTTCAATGTGACGACGCTCGATTACGCCAAGATGGACAAGGCGATGGATCCGCTCGTAAAACTGATGAAGAAGACCGACATGGTGCATTTGAAGGGGCCCGGGCGCACCGACCTCACCTTCTCGATAAAAGGAATACCGGTCATCAAGTGCGCCGGCCAGATGAACATCCCCGATGGGGAGATATTTACGGCTCCCGTCAAAGATTCGGTCAATGGTGTCATCGAGTACAATACGCCGACCGCCTATCTCGGTAAGAAGTTCGAAAAGGTCATTCTTACTTTCAAGAAGGGAAAGATTGTCAAGATCGAGGGTGACAATGTCCCGAAACTCGAAGAGATATTCGACACCGACGAGGGAGCGCGCTATGTTGGCGAGTTCGCAATCGGCGTCAATCCTTACATCACACGGCCGATGGTGGACATTCTCTTCGACGAGAAGATCGCCGGTTCGATCCACTTTACGCCGGGTAATTCCTATGACGAGGCTCCCAACGGCAACCATAGCGCGGTTCACTGGGATCTCGTGATGATCCAGACGCCCGAGTACGGCGGCGGCGAGATATGGTTCGACGACACACTCGTCCGCAAAGATGGCCGCTTCGTTCCTAGGAATCTGCGGGGCCTCAACCCGGAGAACCTCAAGTAGCATCCTTTCGGCGGACCTCTCCATGAAGGTTGACCGCCGCTTCATGCACGAACATATTGAGGAACTGCTCGCCGTCGAGCGGGAAAGTTTTCCTGATCCCAAAAACGGCAACATCTTCTCGTCGGTGTATGAAGAAGCGGCGACGCATATGCACTATTTCGTGTCGCCTGACGAGCGCGGCGCAGTCGGCGGTTATCTCATGCTCTCGATCGCCGTCACCGAGGCCGAGATCATCAATGTCGCGGTTCGCGCAATCCTTCGCCGCCGCGGCATTGCGGAGCGGCTCGTGACTGAGGCACTTGCCTTTGCGCGGGCCCAAGGGGTCGTTGCTTGTTACCTCGAGGTGCGCGAGAGCAACCTTCCGGCGAGGCGTCTCTACGAAAAAGTGGGTTTTGTTGTTGTCGGTCGGCGAAAAATGTATTATAGTGCTCCCGAAGAGGATGCGCTCGTGATGAAATTTTCGATGGAGAGCCCGTGCAGCCGCGCACCCAACTGAGTGTTGTCGCCGACCTCATGCCGATTGCGTCGAACGCGTTTCTTGTCGCCCTGCCGTTCGAACCGGAACCGGAACCGGGGCAGTTCGTCATGCTGTCGTTCGATGATGGTCGCCTAGACCCTTTCCTGCCCCGTCCCTTTTCGGTATTCGACTGGGAGGAGAAGATGCTTACGCTCCTCGTGAAAGTCGTCGGGCGCGGCACGGCGATCATGGGGAATTTGAAACAGGGGGCGACGCTTCGTATCACCGGCCCGCTCGGGAATTCGTTTCCCGACTACGAGGGGCGGGTCGTGTTTGTCGGCGGCGGCATCGGCATCGCGCCCCTCTACTATGCCGCAAAGCGTTCGCAGGCCGGCTGCAAGTCGTTCATACTGGGGTTTTGTACCGCCGAGCAAAGTTACCTTACTGAAGAATTCTCGCAGATAGCACCGACTGTGCTGGTCAGCGACGACGGTTCGCTCGGCGAGAAGATGTTTCCGCATGAGAAACTCGATACGCTCATCGCGGCGGGAGATCGCCCCGACCTTATCATCTCATGCGGTCCTGAGCCGCTCATGCGTGCGACCCACGAGGTCGCCAAGCGGCACGGCGTCCGTGATATCGTCTCGCTCGAGGCGCGAATGGGGTGCGGCATCGGCGCCTGTCTCGGGTGTCGGCTCGATCTACCGGGAGGCTCAGTGCTCGTGTGTAAGGAGGGGCCGGTGTTCGAAGGATCCTTTTTCGAGGAGAAGAAATGACCGATCTGCGGGTGCGCATCGGCAAGATGACGCTCAAGAACCCGATCCTCGCCGCGTCGGGCACCTTCGGCTACGGACGCGAATTCGAGCCCTATCTCAATCTTCATGCCATCGGCGGGTTCTGCACCAAGGGGATTTCGCTGGAGCCGCGTACCGGGAACCCCGGCATTCGCATCGTTGAAACGCCGGCGGGAATACTCAATGCGATCGGGCTCGAGAACTGCGGCGTCGAGGCGTTTATCCGCGAGGTGATGCCTGCGATTGCACACTTTGACACCGCTATCATCGTGAATTTCTATGCCTACGCCGTTGACGACTTTGTGAAACTCGCCGCACGCCTGTCGGAGAACGAGAGGGTTGACGCTCTCGAGATGAACATCTCTTGTCCCAATGTGGCGCGCGGTGGCGCGCTCTTCGGCGCCGATCCGCGGTTGGTCGAACAACTTACCACCGCGGTGCGCAAGGCGACCGACAAGACGCTCATCGTGAAACTGTCGCCGAATATCTCCGATATCACGGTCATCGCCCGGGCCGCCGAGGCGGGGGGCGCCGATGCGGTGTCGCTCATCAATACCCTTATCGGAACGGCGATAGACCGCGAGCGGCGGCGCTTTGTGCTCGGCAACAAGATGGGCGGTCTTTCGGGACCGGCGATAAAACCGATTGCTCTGCGTATGGTATGGCAGACGGTGAAGGCGGTAAAGATACCGGTCATCGGCATCGGCGGCATC
>CALITV010000053.1 GCA_938048925.1 uncultured bacterium
CGCTCAACAACTCGGCGACGAGATCGTGGCTCGGGCGCCTTTCATCGCCGGCGTTTTCGGCCCGGGATGCGAAGCGGCAATTCCTACCGCCGCGGAATCGGATATTTTTCCAGTTGTTCGCGCTGATCAATCCGCGCTCACTGAAACCGAACTTTTCCCTCCTCTTTATGATACCCTTTGGCAGGGATCCTTCTCTGCCTTCGTAACGGTCATGCACGGCTGCAACAACTACTGCACCTATTGCATCGTACCGTTGGTGCGCGGACCCGAGGTGAGCCGCTCATCGAGCGAAATCATCAGAGAAATCAATGCGCTCACGACGCGCGGAATCCGAGAGGTAACATTGCTCGGCCAGAATGTCAACAGTTATCGTGACCCCGAAAGCGGTGACGACTTCACTGCACTCCTCCACCGGATCGCCACTATTCCCCGGGTTGACCGCATCCGCTTCGTGACGAGCCATCCGCGCGACTTTACCGAACGACTTGCCCGCGCCTTTGCTGAGATACCGACGCTCATGCCCTACCTCCATTTGCCGGCTCAGGCAGGAAGCGACCGCATTCTTGCGGCGATGGGACGCGGATACCGCGTCGCCGAATACCGCGAGCGCATCGCGTTGGCACGGAGTTACTGCCCCGACATATCGCTGTCGAGCGATTTCATAGTCGGTTTTCCCGGGGAAACAGAAGATGACTTCGGTGCAACACTACGTCTCATCGAGGATATCCGCTACGATACCCTGTTTGCTTTTGCTTACTCGCCGCGCCCCGGCACCCGCGCCGCTCAGGAAAAAGAGACCCTTTCTCAACGGGAAAAACTTGACCGTCTCAACCGTCTCCTTACCATGCAGAAAGCGGTGATGAGCACCATCCGACAACGCATCCTCGGAAGAACGGTACAGGTGCTCATCGAGGGGAAGAGTCCGAGCGGAGACACGATGATGGGACGAAACGAACACAACCAGATAGTTCATGTGCACGGCAGCACCCCGAGCGATGTCGGTTCCATCGTCCCCGTCACGGTGACCGCGGTGCTCGAAAACACACTCCGCGGGATAAAAGGAGGGTAACCGGTGGATATCCGCATCAGGCGTCCGGACACCCACAACGACTTCGTGATAGATATCGCGCCGCTCGTGGATGTTCTCTTCACGCTCCTCATCTTCTTCTCGCTCACCAGTTCGTTCCTCCACGAAGCGGGCATCAAAATCAGCCTCCCCGAGGCGAATGCCGCCACGCCGATAGAGCACACGCGGCGCATCGAGATCGCCGTCCCGATCGAGGGATCCCTGCGGGTGAACGATGTCGAGGTTGTCCTCGATAACCTCAAAGAGTTCCTTTCGGCCGTCGAACCGGCAGAGCGGAGCCATTACCTCGTCGTCGTGAAGGGTGACACCGCCACTGCCTACGGTCGCGTTGCCGCGGTGCTCGACACGGTCAAGGGACTCGGTTTCAAGAATGTCGCCGTTGCGACCCGGAGCAGGAAATGAACCGTTGGCCGTTTTTTCTCTTGCTCGGCATCTGCGCGACGCTCGCCGTGCTGGTGCTTCTCGACACCTACCGGGTGCACCGCGACATCCGCCGCAACCGCGCCGCCATCGAACGGCTCGTTGGGGAATGCGCGTCGGCCGAACAACGGATGAAAGAACTCGAGGAACGCATCTCCCGGCTCAAGAACGATCGGCGCGCCCTTGAAATACTGGCGTTCGACAAGTATCGCTTATTACGCTCCGACCAATACATCATCCATGACCCGCTTTATTAGATCGCTCCCCTTTCTCTACACCGCACCCGCCGTGTTCATCACGCTTTCCCATCTCTTCCGTCTTTCCGTGGCGGCCCAAATCGTGATATGGGGAATGTTCGTCGCTCTTCAACTCTACCTCTTCTTGGTGGAACGGGTGCCGCCGGTGCTCCCCGCGTTACTCGCGGCGGCGGTGTATCTTTCGGGCCTATTTACATGGGGGAACCGCGCCCCGACGGTCGCGCTCCTCTTCGTCGCCCTGCCGATTATCTCGCGCTGGCGTCCCGCACATTACCCGTGGTATGCCGCTCTTTCACTCGCCTCGCTCGTCGTTCCGGCACATGCCGGGGATGTGGCCGATTTCACCCTTATTACCCTCTTCATCGTCACCGCCATCGGTATCTATCTGCTCGGTCGTGATGACCTGCTTCGCCACTTCCGTGAGGAACACCGGGGATTCACGCCGCAGGAACGCCCCCCTGAAACGGCTCGTTTTGCCATCGAAGACCCCTATCTCCCCTTGCTCACCTACCTCGGAAGACTCGTCCGCTGGCAGGAGATGTCCCTCTCGCTCAAGGTCGTAGAGATCCGCGGCGAGGAAGGAATGCTTATTGGAAGTGGTGTTTCCTTTCGTCTCACCGGTCTTTTGCTTCTTGCGGTCAAGAACCGGCAGCCGATCCCCTGCACGACGCTTCTCGATGAAAAAGAACACCTGCCGCTCATGCCCGAATACGACAAACGTGTCTATTTCCCTCTCTACCTTTTCGGGACCGGCGACCCTTCGGCGCCCCCGGAATATGTCGTTGTGGCAGACACCCGGTTCGAAGGAGACAAGCAGATTCTTCCCGACCTTCTCCGTCCTCTTACGGAAGACATCTTGCTCCTTCTTCGCATGGCGGTCACCTTCGAGCGAATACTCTCCGAACGGAAACGGCAGGAGCGGCTCTTCCGAGGCGCCCGCGAGATACTCGATTCGTTCAGCCGAGACCGACTCTTCAACGCATCGGCGTGGGCGGTGTTCAACTTCGTTCCAGACGCTGCGGCGGTCCTCGTGACCGAACGCCGTGACGGGGAACACCGCGGCTTTTTGTATCGTCCTCCCGCCGGAGATCCCGGCCTTTTCTCCCTCGGAGATGTGTCGCCTGCGGTGAGCGAGGAAATCCGCGATCCTTCGTCGGTGTCCGGCCTCATGCTCGACGGCAAGATGGGAAAGGTCGCCGAGATACGCGACATCAACAAAAGACGCAACGACAATCTTCTCTTCCCCGACCCCGCTTTCGCCGAACTCAACCGCTACGACCGAATGGCGACATTCCTGCTCCAACACCAAGAGTCTCCGCAGGGAACTCTCTCGGTCTTCCTCGCGGATGATCGCGATCTCGAGCCACAGACGAAAGCCGACCTTTCGCTCTTCTGCCGGATACTTTCCTCGGCGCTCAACAATATAGAGATGTACGAGACGGTTCAGAACCTCTCCAATATTGATGCGCTCACGGGACTCTATAACCGCCGTTACCTTCAGGAGCGCCTCGAACACATGCTCAACGAGGCGGGGCGCCTCGGGACGCCGCTCGCGGTCATCATGCTCGACATAGACCATTTCAAGAAGGTGAACGACCGTTACGGCCACAAGGCGGGGGACGACATCATCCGCTTCATCGCGCGGGTCCTCAAGAAGTCAATCCGCAAGGTGGATGTCGCGGCGCGCTATGGCGGCGAAGAATTCATCGTGCTGCTTCACAACACTACCGACGAAGGTGCCGTGACGGTCGCCGACAAGATACGGGAAACCATTCAAGGCGCCGTGGTGCCGGCCGACGGCAACCAACTCACCGTCACCTCGAGTTTCGGCGTCTCCGCTTATCCCGACCCGATCAGGAACGCGGACGATCTCATTAAGTCGGCCGACGAAGCACTCTATCGCTCCAAAGAACAGGGACGGAACCGCGTAACGCGCTATGTCGCGTCATCTTCCTGACCAGCGGGGAGCCCCGGTGATACGCCGTCTCGTTCCCTTCGTCTTTTTTTTCGCCGCTTATTTTGCAGGAGCCCCGCTGGTGCTTCTCTCAGGCGTCGCCGCTCTCGTTTCCCGTGTCAAGCGTCATCGAGAAACGGCCGCCGTAACGGCCGCCTTTTTCTTCGCCGCCGCCGGGTATGCCGT
>CALITV010000054.1 GCA_938048925.1 uncultured bacterium
GCAATGTCGTTACCCGCCGGCGCCGCGATATCGGTTGCGGAGCCCCAATTCGAGTAACTGGTAATGACGCCGGTTGCCGCTACAGCCGACACGACGACGAAATCGTCGGTCTGGAAGTTTTCATTGAGATCAGTCGAGCAGCCCGAATTCCCCGAAGCGAAAACGATGACCGTGCCTCTCCCGCCTCGGCCGTGCTGTGTTGCGTACGAGAGCGATTCGGTAACGAAATTATCGTAGGGGACCGTGACACAGATTCGCGCGCCGTTTTCGTCATCTTTCGTGTCCGGTGCTATCATCCAACTGTTATTGATGACCCATGCGCCGTTGTCCACCGCCCATTTCATCGCCGCCAGTTTGCGATCGGCAGGATAACCAAGTTCGGCGCTCGAATACTTGATAGGGAGGATCGTGCAGTCCCAGCACACACCGGCGACGCCGAGGCCGTTGTTCCCTTTTGCCGCTGCGAGGCCGGCTACTGCGGTGCCGTGCGCCATTTGATAGGTGGCCAAGGTGTTCATATTGGGATCCACATACGGCTCGGAAGGGACGAAACTGGTTCCCATGAGGAGATTGGGCCAGAGATCGGGATGCTGGGTATCAACGCCGCAATCTATGATGGCGATGAGGGCGCGCGGGTCGCCGGTGGTGATGTCCCATGCTTCGGGGCTGTAGATCATCTCGTGGTGCCAAGTTTGTTCGGCATAGAAGGTATCGTCGGGGGTCGTCGAAAGATGCCCACCGGTTTGTATCCAGATTGGTTGTGCCCATTTTGCTTCGCCGCGTTCCACCATGAGTTGCGCGAGACGAAAAGCGTCGTGTTTTTCGGGGACGCGCACCTTCACATACTCCGGCCAGTTGGCGTAGGTTTCGACTGGTGTCAGTCCGTAGCGGCTCAATGTATTGTCACGCATCCGGCTGGTTGTCCCGTCGGGAAAGCGTATCCCCATCTCGCCGGTGAGTCGCATCGGTTTGCCGCTGATGTATGATACGGTGTCGCCGTTCCGGGAAAGGCAGATTTTCTTGGCACCACCGTAGTAACAGACCTCTGCGGCGTGCGTTACCAGCGGCGCGACGAAAAAAAGAACGATGATGAAAAGGTTCATGTTTTGCCCCGTTGTTTGGTTTCTGCAAAAACCCTATCGAACAGTTTTGACGTTGCTTCAATATTTCTACTTCATCCCCTCGAACGGGCAGACCCCTTCTTTCTCGCAGTAGCATTTCATGTCACGCAGGATGAACGGGTTGCTCTCCCCATTTTCAGGGGGTTTATAATGCGATGATACAGGCAGGCGAAACGACTTATGGCTCCCTCCAGCAAGGTTGATAGCGATTTGTGTCCCACGCGGTTACTATGACAAAGTTTTCTCTGTCCCATACCTGACACTAGACACAAAAAAAACGAATTGCAAGAGGAAAGCACCGATGTCGGAGGTTTCTATTTCCCGCAGACAAGACCGAGCGCATCAACGAGCGCCCCTGAAGATCCGAAAATCCCTTTGACACTGGTTCCTGGGGGACAGAAAAGTCGTTTGGACGGCAGATTTTTACGACCGTCCTCCAATGAGGTGCCGTCTGTGCAGTGCAGGGTAATGCCGCGGACGATGTGGTCGGCGGAGAGGGTCATGCCAGAGGGGGCTGCTCCGGGGGGACAGTCCAGCGGCGTTTGCGTCGCTTTTCGGGGATCGCCAAAGGTTTTTTGTTCTTTTTCGCCTCCTTGGGAATCACGACAGAAGACTTGGAGTGCGGCTAGTTCTTTTTTCGGAGAAGCAAAAGAAATGAATTGGGGAGAAGTCCCCGATCGGCAAAAGAGTGAAAATGGATTTCCCCCGGTTCCACCGGCGAAATCGGTGAAGGTGAGATGTGGGGGCGGAGTGAGCCGGTAAAGGACGAAGCGTTCCGAAGAGGCTATTTTCTCTATCGAGAAGAAGGATTTCTCGAACGGCCGCGGTGGTCTTTCCTGACGGGTGATGAGCCATATGTTCCCGAATGAGGTGATGGCGCGGTAATCAACGGGCGAGAAACGGTCGGGTACCGGCAAGAGGCGCCGTTGAGGAAGATTCATCCCCACGATGATCTCGGAGAATGCTGAAGCGGGATAGAGGAGAACGACACGTTCTTTATCTTTTTCGAGGAGCGGCGCGTGTTCGGTCAGTATGCGTACGAGTTCATCGCGTTCGTTGTCGGCGCAGAGCAGACAGCGCACGGTGGCCGTGGCAGCGGCGAGGACGAGCAAGAACAGAGCGACGCTCATAAGGTCATTTCGCATGGCGTATGCTCCGGAGTATCTCGGCGCTGTTTCCAAAGGCATTGTTGAAAATCTGTTCTTTCATCGCGGCACTAGCCCCGGCGCGATCTTGTACCATCATCCAGTAGAAGAATTTCCGCTCGTCGGGGCGGCCGTGATAGGGGAGAAGCATGGCGGCGATGATAACGGCGGCGGCGGCGGCGGCGATGGCGGTGCTACCAACCGGCCGAAGCGGGCGCATCGGGAAGGCGGCGATGAGGAGCGTTGCCGTCATGAAGATAAAGAAGAAGACGAGAAAAGCGTGATAAGGACTCACGCCGAACGGAGAGAGCACCGAAGAGAAAATAAAATAGTGCTCCCGGAGTGCCATGAGGTAGTAGTTCGAGAGTGGGTTGCGAAATATCTCTTCGATGAGCGGTCTCATCCCGTTGGCGGCCGTGAAGATAACGCTTGCAACGATGACCAGCGCGGCGGCGACTATGCGCCAGAGAGCGTGCTTTTCGAAAAGGTCGTACATGCCATAGGCAGCGAGGAGGGCGACGAAGGGAATAACGGGAACAAGGTAACGGGCGCCGAAGGCCCATCCGCCGTGGGGATTGGCGAGCGAACTGATCATGAGAAAGTAGGAAGCGATGAGCACCAACAGGGAAGCGGTTTCACCGCGTGCCGTGCGCCAACGCCGGTACGCCCCGACGATTGCGAACAGAAGGAAGGGGGAAAGGGTGAACACCCCCATCTTGAGGGAGAAGAGCAAATCGAGGAGGTGCCAACCGTTAGGAAGCCCTATGCCGAAGAGACCTCTTTGGTGCATGGCGCGAAATTCTTCGTATTCCTCATGGACGACACCGAAGGTTATCGGCGTTCCGAAGGCGGTCAGATTGTAGAGAATGAACAACAATGCCAGCGGCAAGATTCCCGCAATGAAAAAAAGGAACGATCGCTTTTCGGAGAGAGAAAAGAACAGGAATGCTGACAAAATGACGAGCGGGAGAATCGTCTGATACTCGTTCAAGAAGGTGCAGGCGCCGAGAAATGCGGTAATGAAGAGGTTGTTTTTGGTTGAGCAGGCAACGGTGCGACGAACGAGCAGGAAGAAAGCGAAGAGGAGCGACGCACTGACTGAATGAGAGAAGAACACGGTGAAATAGGTCGAGACCGGGGTGCCGGCAAACAGCGCCCATGCAGCGAAAAGGGAGAAGGGAACAGACCGGGAGAAGGAGAAGACCGCACTGTAAAAGAGCCAGAAGAGGAGCAGCGCGAAAGGGACGAGCGTTGCCGCCTTTACCACCCAGAGCACTGTCGCCTCGCGGAAGGAGCCGTCGGAAGCGAAACGGCAGAAAGCCGCTACCGGTGCCGCGAGGATGCTTTGGAAGATGGGTTTGTCTGAGTAGTAACGATTTCCCCGCTTGGCCATGTCTATAGACCATCCGAAGCGCTGGACTTCGGGGGTTATCTCGACCGAAAGGCGCTCGGCGAGCGCGTGGGCAAGAAAGATACGCGGCCGCTCATTGGGGCTCACATAACGCGGATCGCGCTCGTCGTAGGTTTTGAAGAAGACGATAGAGAAAGCCACGAGAAAGGAAAAAAAGATGAATATGTTCCTGTTCACGGTGCGAAGTTTTCCTCGGAACGAATACGGTACAGAGAGATGTCCCTCCGTCTCAGCACTTCCGTATAACGGGGGTCTTTTTCTATCCGGGTAACGAGACTCTTGTATTGATTGTCGGAATTGGGCCACTTGCTCCCCCGGCGGTCAATAACTATAAACTCGGCGTCGCCGATGGGGGCTTTCGCGTCGAAAACATAGATCTTGTCGCGTATCGAAAGGTGAGGGACGAGGCGATTCTGGGCAATGACCGAGGCCGTCGGCGGTATGATTTCGACGATTTCGCGGTAACAGTCTCGCTGTTCGGCGGATGGGTAGTAGGGCGCCTCGAATTGGTAGAGGTCGGCCGAACCGATCGGCGATACGGTGATAAAAAGGAAAAGGGTGGCAAGAGCACCGGGAATGATATGCCGGCGAAAATGAGGGAAGGAAGCGGTGCTGTATACGAGGCATGCCAAAAGAGTCGTCTCTTCGACGCCGCTGTAAAAATGACCCCACCATGAATTGGGAAACGGGCCGAGATAACGGGTAAGGATGATAGTTGAGACGAGGATGACCGTCCACGGAAAAAGCAGGGGAAGATAAGCGAGCGTGGCGA
>CALITV010000055.1 GCA_938048925.1 uncultured bacterium
TCCCGAAGAATTCTACGGCATGGGACCGGATAGTCCATGGCGGTCCGAGACCTATACTCCCCTCACGGTGAGAGGCGAGGTCACCTTCTCGATGCGCCTGTGGGAAAACATCTACGGCGGCATAAGCGTCTTGCAGGGGTATCACAAACTCTTCTCCTATGAAGAAGATGGCCCCCTTGCCGCATATGTCGCACACACAAAGTCGAGCGGTTTTTTTTCCGGTCTCGGTCTCAAGTTTACCCGCGACACGCGCGACGTATCGCTCTATCCGCGCAACGGGGCACTCACTACTCTCTTGCTTGTCTGTTTCAATGAGGCTCTCCTCAGCGATTTCTCGTTCACCCATCTCCTTTTCGACCACCGCCACTACCACCAGTTACCCCTCAAAAGCGTCCTCGCGTGGCAATTCGTATTGAATACCATCATCACCGGAAATCCCCCGCTTCCCTATCTCCCTTCTCTGGGAAGCCAAAATCTTATGCGCGGCTACCCCCAAGGTCGCTATCGCGACAAAGCATTCGTAGCCGCACAGGTTGAGTGGCGCGTTCCTGTCTGGTGGCGCTTCGGCGCGGTCATATTCGCGGGTATCGGCACCGTTGATCGGAGTCTTCTCCGCTACCTTTTCGATGACATCAAGTTCGCCGGAGGCGCCGGACTCCGGGTGACTTTGAGCGAAAAAAACAACATCAACTTCCGCTTCGATTTCGGGATGTCGGCCGAGCGCCCCTATCTCAAACTCTATTTCAATTTGCTCGAATCTTTCTGACGAAAACCGTTTCCCTAACATTGCAAAGCCCTTTTCTTTTTGCTATAGTCGCCCTCGGAATTCAAGCCTCTGTGGAGACAATGAGCGACTCGACCGCCACCCCCATGTCGGACCGACAGGGCGTTTCCGATCATCTCGCCTCTTACAACCAGTGGACAATGGATGCGATGACCGCGCTGGTGAATTTCGCGGCCATCACCCTCGAACCGGCTCCCCCGGAGGATTTTCCCCGCCATATTGTCGAGTTCCTCTCCCAACCGTTCCTCGACCTCACCTACGCCGGCATTCTCATGTTCGATTTCAAGGAGGGTCGCTGGGTCGTTCTTTCTTCGAAAGGGAAGACCGGCGCCGATCTCGACTCGATACCGACCTTCGAGGGGACCATGATCCTTGAGGAGGATCGCGAGATATATTCTTTCTTTTCGTTGCTCGACCGCTCCTTCCTCATCTTGGTGACGCGCCATGAGACGCAGATGCCGTTCTCGCCGCATGAAAAGTCGTTCATGTCGCTCTTTTCCACCCTCGTCTCCTCATTCTACCAGATGAAGATCCTCGCCCGCGAGGTCGAAGAAAAAATAGTCGAGATGTCCACCCTCTCGGCAAGCAACAAACTCGTCAAGGCGCTCAACGAGAACACGGTGACCGTCGAAGAGGTCTTCCTCGAATTGCACGACTCGCTCTCGCTCGAAGGTATCGTCGTCGCTCTCGTCGAACCGGGTACCGATCGGATAACCGTCACTGCGTCGCGCGGCATCGCAACGACCGACTGGGAAAGCATTCTGCGCGAGATCCATACGGATGAGAACCGTTTCGTCGAAGAATGGGAAGTGTTCCCCCTTTATGACGAACACCTCATTGTTCACGGGGCGGTCATCTGCCGCTTCTCTCGTCAGAATCCGACGCTTTACGCGATCCAGCGCCGAGTGTTCGACTACACAGCAGGACAGGTGATCACCATTTTGAACCAGCGCCAGTTCCATGTCGAGGCACTCAGCGACCCGCTTACCGGTCTCGCAAACCGTCGTCACCTTATGAAAACGCTGAAAGACCGGATCCGCGCGGCGCGGCTCGAACCGCTCGTGAAACTCTCGGTCGCCATGGCGGATATAGACCACTTCAAACAGATCAACGACGCTTACGGCCACCAAGCTGGAGATGCCGTCCTCAAGGCGGTCGCGGGCGCCATCACCTCGGCGCTCCGAGGCACGGACCTTGCGGGACGCTACGGCGGCGAGGAATTCCTCATCATCTTGCAGACAGGCCGCAAAGGGGCATACAAAGTAGCCGAGCGTATCCGCCGCAACATCGAAAAACTCAAGGTAAAACACGAGGGGAAGACCATCACCGTGACCGCATCGGTCGGCTATGCCGCCTGCCGGGGCGTCACCGTTTCTCCCGACGAACTCGTGGCTCGCGCCGATGCTTATCTGTATCAGGCAAAGAACGAGGGACGCAACCGCGTGGCCGGTGACAAACCCGACGAGGAATGAGACGATGACCCGCCGCACCGTCGTCATCCTTTCGAGTCTCGCGCTGGCTCTGCTCATCGGCGCGAAGAAGAACCCGGCCGCCGACGAGAAACTCCTCTTTGCGGTGCAGGCGCTGGATGTCGCCAAGGCGCAGGCGGCGGTCAAGGCAGGCGCAAACATCAATGGACATGACGAGGACGGCTGGCCGTTCTTCATTACCGCCGTCACCAGCGGCGCGGACGAACTCATAGACTTCTTTCTTTCCCGCAAAGTAAAACTCGACCTCAAGGGGCCCGACGGGAAGACGGCGCTTATGCATGCCATCGTCGCCGGCAAAGAGGACCTCGCGGTCAAACTGCTCCAGCGCGGTGCCGGTATGCATATCGCCGACGATCGGGGAAAGACACCCCTCATGTACGCCGCCGAGAAAGGGCTCGTCAAGGTCGTCAGGTGGCTCATTGACAAGAAAACCGACCCTTACCAAACTGACAGCGAGGGACGCAACGCCCTCTCCTACGCCGTCGAGAACCGTCAGCGCGAGGTCATCAAGATACTCAAGGTGTTCGAGGTGTCTCCTGACGAACTGGCGACCGCCGTCATCAAAGGAGATATCATGGCTGCGCGCAAACTCATTCTCCGGGGAGCCAATGTCAACGCCCCAAATTACGAGGGACGGCCTCCGATCATGATCGCGAT
>CALITV010000056.1 GCA_938048925.1 uncultured bacterium
CGTGCGGTGTCGGAGTTGTTGACGAACAGGACCGTTTCCACGACGACGGCATGAATGAACGCCGATATGGCGATACCGGCGATGAGGAGGCGATCGTTCCGCTTCATGACCTACGGCGCCGTCGGATCGTATTCGACATTGATGGCGAAGTTGTATATCTCGAGCCGACGAAGAAGGTCTATCACTGTGACGACGGCACCGTGGCGCACCTCACGGTCGGCGGCGATGATGACCTGCACTTCGCGGTTCTCCTCCTTCTCGGCCGCCATGCGGGCGCGTAAGCCGTCGAGACCGGCAACCGGTTCGTTACCGACAAAGTAGGTGCCTTCTTTCGGAATAATGATGGAAACGGTTCGCTTGTTCAGTTCGGCGCCGGTCGCGGCGTGCGGCAGTTCGACCTCGATCGCCTCCTTGAGCATAAAGGTTGAGACGAGCATGAAGATGATGAGAAGAACGAGCATGATGTCCACGAGCGGCGTTACATTGATGCTTGCGATGATGTCGTCGTTGTTCTTGTGTTCGAAGCCCGCCACGGTGGTCCGCCGTTTCCGTTATCGGGCGAAGTTGTATCGGCGTCGCCGCCGAAAGTCAAGGCGCGGCGCGGGGAAGGCTACGGTGAGCAGGAAATGAGAGACGCCCCTGCAGAACCTCGTGAAGTACCTGCGAGAGTTGAGCGCGGCTGAACGGTTTCTGGAGCACCGCCTCAATGCCGAGCCGCGCGGCATCGGGTATTTCCTCCCAGCCGGTGTAGCCGGTGATGAGGACGATCGGGAGGCAGGGACGGGTCATCTTGATACGGCGTGCGAGTTCGAGACCATTCATGCCGGGCATGTTGAAGTCGGTGACGACGACATCGAACTGGATGGGGCGTTCGCGAAACCGCGTGAGCGCCTCGCGGCCGTCGGTACAGGCGGCGACCGTGTAACCGAGCGACTCAAGCGCCGGCTTCATGGCGGCGACATAGTGTTCCTCGTCGTCAACGAAAAGCACCTCGCCGCTTCCGTGGTAGAAACGACCCTTATCGTCCTCGCTCTTCTCGTCGGCGGTGAGGGAAATGGCCGGAAGAATGAGGTGAACGGCGGTGCCGACACCTACGGCGCTTTCTATCTCGATGGTGCCGCCGAGATTCTGGACCGTCGTTGCGACGATGTGGAGTCCCATACCGGTTCCCTGCCCCGGTGGCTTGGTCGTGAAGAACGGTTCGCAGGCGCGACGACGTATGTGCTCGCTCATACCGCAACCGGTGTCGCGGACCGTGATGCGGAAGCGAGAGGGGGTTCCGGGTATCTCTTCCAGCGTGAGGGTGAGGGTGCCACCGGTGTCCTGCATCGCGTGAAGGGCGTTGGTGCAGAGGTTCATGAGGATTTGGTGGAAGGAGACCGGATCGGCCATGACATGGATGTCGGGATTGCGTATCTCTTTGCGCACAGCAATGACTTTCGGGATGGTTGCGCGGAGCATCTTGGTGAGTTCGCCGATGAGCGCGGCGACGCGGATGGGGCGTTTCTCCTGTGTGGCGCGGCGGCTGAAGGCGTGGATCTGCGACACGAGATCGGTAGCGCGGTCTATTGCCTTGCGTATCTCGGCGATGTGGGCTGCGCCGCGGCTGCCGGGGAGGACCGCCTCTTCGACGAGATCGGTGTAGGCAAGGAGGTAGCCAAGGATGTTGTTGAGGTCGTGTGCGATGCCGCCGGCAAGCATACCGACGGCGTCTATCCGCTCGTTGTGGGCGACCATCTCTTCGAGGCGTCGCTGTTGCTCGGTGTGTGTCGTCCAGAGGAAATGGATGTTCCTCAAGAGAAGGTAGGCCGCTGTCAGAAAGGTAGCCAGCGATACTCCCACTATACCCCAGAAGAGCGGCGAGGTGTAGATGTCGGTGATAACTGCCACAGCGCCGAGAATGAAAAATGGAAAAAGGCCGATAGCCAGCGCTCCGAGCAGCGGTGCGCGGTGTTTCTGTAAAAAAGGGCGCAGAGACATTGCTCAACGGGGAGGAACGAATTTATAGCCGATTCCGCGGACCGTCTCGATGCAGTCGCCGCAGGATCCGAGTTTCTTGCGCAGTCCGCAGATCTGGAAATCAATGGCCCGTTCGGTGACGAAATAGCCCTCTCCGTGGAGCGCCTCGATGATGCCGGCCCGGGTGAATGCGGTGCCGGCCGCCTTGGCGAGGAAAAGGAGGATGTCGAACTCGCTGCGGGTAAGCGAGACGATCATCTCATGTACCATCACCGTGCGCCCGGCCGGGTCTATGGTAAGCGGCCCGTGGACGATGGTCTCTCTCGCTCCGGCGGTTTCTCCCGCTTTGCGTCTGAGGACCGCGGTGAGGCGGGCGATGAGAACCCGCGGACGGACCGGCTTCACGATGTAATCGTCGGCCCATTTCTCGAGAGATTGGACGATGTCGTCCTCGACGGCGCGGCCGGTGAGCATCACGATGGCGACATCCCTCGTTCGGGGATCGTCGCGGAGTTTCTCCGCCACCTCAAAGCCGTCCATGCCGGGAAGCGCGATGTCGAGAAGCACGAGATCGGGACGAAACCGTTCGATCACCTCGAGGGCTGCCTCCCCGGAGGAGGAACGACACACGGTGAATCCTTCTCCTTCGAGAATGAACGAAAGACTGTTGAGAAGATTCTCCTCGTCTTCGACGAACAGGATCCTGCCGTTTGCTCGTGGCTCCATGGACACCCTCCTTCTTGCCGGTTTCTTATACCCGAAATCGCCCGTTTTTGAAGAAATTCTTCTTTTATCCTTTTCCTTGAATAATCGGAGTGACCCGTTACAATGAGCACCGTTTCCGCGTCGAGGGATGATGAGATGGTGTTCCGCATAGAGGTTGGACTGCGAGGCGAACTGCCCGATCCCCACGGCGAA
>CALITV010000057.1 GCA_938048925.1 uncultured bacterium
GGATTCCTTCGCGGTGCTCGAGAACGAACAGGTGTTCGTCGTCGCCGACGGGATGGGTGGCCACAACGCCGGCGAGATAGCCTCTTCAATCGCGATAGAGACGGTGGTCAAGTTCTTTCGCGCCTCGAGCGAAGATGAGGATATGACATGGCCCTATAAAGAGGATCCGGCGCTCTCACATGAGGCAAACAAACTCCGCGTCGGCATTCGTTTCGCGAACCGGAAAATCTACCGCGCGGCGCAGGGAAGTTCCGGGTATGCCGGCATGGGGACGACGATTGTCGCGATGCTCTTGCTCGACAATGGGACGCTCTATGTGGCGCATGTCGGCGACAGCCGGTGTTACTGCTACTTCGACGGTGGTCTTGCACAGATCACCGAGGACCACTCGCTCGTCAACGAGTATGTCAAGGCGGGACAGATAACACCGGAACAGGCGCGCAACTTCCCTCACAAGAATGTCATCATGCGGGCGCTCGGCATGAAAGAGAATGTCCTGGTGGATATTCAGGAACGCACCGTCAAGCGCGGGGAGATTTACCTGGCTTGTTCCGATGGTCTTTCAGATATGGTCCCCGACGCCGACATCGCTGCGATACTCGCTTCGACCTCTTCGCTCAAAGAGGCGGCGGAACGTCTTATTGACAAGGCAAATGCGAACGGCGGCAAAGACAATATCACGGTCATACTGTTGCGTATAGACGAATAATGTGCCATTACAGGAGAAAAACTATGAAAAAACATCTGCTTCCTTTAGTCGGCATCCTCGCCTGCGCCGTCGCGCTGGAGACCGCCTGCGGTGACGACAACGACAACGGAGGCGCCGACAATCAACCGATTCCCGACGACACCGCGGCCGCCGACAATGTGATCACCGATGATCTGGTTACCGATGATTTCGTGGTGGACGAGACCCCCGATGTGGACGAGGCTTTGCCACCGTACCCCCAAGAGACACCAACCTCCAATCAGGTGGATGACATCGCGGCGAACATCACCTTCTTCGATCACGAGGACAAAGAGTGGACGCTCGGCCACTTCTACAAGAAGAAGAAACTCATCTGGCTTATCTTCGGTGCTTACGATTGCCCCTACTGCAACTCCGAGAAAGAGGATCTTCCCGGTATCTATAAGCCGGAATATGTATCGCGCGGTCTCGAAATCATTTTCATCGAGAACGGTATGCTCGCCGGTCCTCAGCCGTCGAAGGAGCCGGCGAAGATCGCAGCGTTGCGCGAGATCATGATAGAAACATACGGCGACAGCGCAAAATTCATTTACGGCTATCTCAAGATGGATATGCAGTCCACGATGGGCAAGTACATGCAGCAAGGATACCCGACCAACGCGCTCATAGATGGCAACTCAATGAAGATTCTCAACTACTTCGAAGGATGGGATCCTTCTATAGCCGACAACCAAGAACGGGCGATTCAATTCTGGTTGGATGAGTTATGATGCGCCTTTTCTTCGTTTTTTTATTTCTCGTGGCGGTAGGATGCGCCTCGATGCCTGCAAGCGATCCGTTGAAATCTACCGCGGCAACCGTTTCGGACTCCCCTCGGACACCGAGAGGTACCTTCACGCTCGACCTCGCGACATGGGACGGTGGGCGGTTTTCCTTCGAGGAGGTCCGTGGGAAGAAACACCTCCTTGTCGCCTTTTGGGCGACTTGGTGCGACCCGTGCAAGGCGGAACTCCGAAACCTTGCGATGCTCTATCCCCGTTTCAGCAGTAAGGTGGAGTTCGTTGCCGTCTCGACCGATGGTGAGGAGGAGATGGACAAGGTGCGTGCCTTCGCCATCGAGAATGCGCTTCCGTTTCCCATCCTCGTGGATCCGGCAAAGAAAAAGACCCCTTCTTTGCTCCCCGGCGGCGATACGGTTCCTTACCTCATGGTAGTTGACAAGAACGGGACCATCATAGCGGAACACTCCGGTTATGAGCCGGGAGACGAAGAACGCCTCGCCCGCGAACTCGAGGAACTCGCGCAAGAATGATACGATGTGCCCGCTGATAATTGGCGCTATTTTGTTTCCGCTGGTCGTTTTTGCCGATGACCCGCAGGAACTCACCGATCCGGCGGCAGATGCGCCGATTCCCGTCGAAACGCCCGCGACGGAGATTCCTGTCGAACCGACGCTGCAATCTTCCTCGGGCGCTTCCTCCCAGACCGATCGCCATACGCCGGGACCAGTCCGTTTCACCGGTTATTCGTCGAGCCGTGCCGAGATGCGTCTCGATGCCAAATCCGAGGCGGGCTCAACACCCGAAAACTACGGTGTCGCGGTCAATGAAACGCTCATCGAATCACGTTACGATACCTATACCGTCGGCCTGCGTAAAAACTTCGTTTTATTTTTCCTCAAAAACGACGATCCGGCGGTCGAACATTACGACTACCGTTACTCGCCCGAGGCCTTCGAGCACGGCTGGGAGCACTACATTGAGCGTCTCTACGGTAGAGGGGAGTGGTCTTTCTCGGGCATCAATCTTGCGGTGACGCTCGGCGATTTCTACGAAAGCATGAATCGCGGTCTTTTCTTTTCGATGGTCCGTGAGGCGGGCGGCGAAGACAACGCCGTGCGCGGCGGTGCGGTTTCGTTCAAAGGACATGGGGTTCATGCAAAAGCCTTCGGCGGCGTCGCCAATCCTTACCTGCGCGACCGTTCCTCGCTCGAACGGATGGGAGAGGCCAATGACATCCTCTGGGGAACCGAGGCGGGATACCGGATCGCCGAGATGCTCGACATCGGCGCCGAATATGGCGGCGGCATCTATGGCGACTACCTTCTCGACCGTCAGAACTGGGATGATCCGGCATCGGCGCGAACCTACCAGAGCAAGTATTTTCACCTCGTCGGACTCTACGCCGATCTGTTTCGTCTTATCCCGCGGACGAACGGGTACCTCGGCATGACGCTGGTACCGGCAGGGGTCGATCGTTGGGTGCGGGAAGCGGCGTGGGGCGATACGCGGAAGCGGACCGATCTGACTCTCGCCAATGCGTTCTACTTCTCGTTCTCCAACTGGCACGACATATCGAAGAGCCGTCTCACACTCACCATCGAAGGAAAACGGTATGAACGCTACTGGCTCAACTATCGGACGATGGAAGACCCCGACTATCTGCGGCGCTACTTCAGGCCGCCGTCGCTCAACTGGGACAACCTGCCGCTTCTCAACGACCTCAACACGATGGCGCTGCGGACCCGCGTCCAGTTTGCCGACAACGATTCGACCGGAATTACGGCCGCGGTCGAGTTCATCGGAGGGCTTTCGGAAAAATACCGCGACTCGTGGAAATACGAAAAAGATCGTGTCCCCGAAGAGGACCATTGGCTTGTCGGCGGTTCCCTCGAGCGAAGGTTCGGTCCCGCCGCGGTCACGGCGAAAGCGGCGTTCCGCCGCATAAACGGAGCAAGCCGGCCATACCACGGAGAAACGCTCTACACCCAACTGACCGGCGGGGCGGGGGTCTCCGGTTTTTCGTTCAAATTGAATCTTGAACTCTATCGCCGTGATCTTGTGTGGCTCGACACTGTCGAAGAGCGGGGGGCGCTGGAACAGCGTCATGTTCTTGACTTTTCGTGGAAGAACACCTTGTTTCTTTCGTATGTGGGCACCTACTATCGGAACAAGTTCGAGACACTCTTCTACGAAAAAGACGAAAAGGAATATTATCCGGGCGGATCCCTTGGATGGGCCTACCGGAAGATGCGGGTGTCGCTGTTCGGCGGCCTCATGCGTGGGGGCATTACCTGCATCGGCGGCGTGTGCCGCAAACTTCCCGATTTCAAAGGCGTGAAACTAGAACTGGAAGTAAAACTATGAACAAACGAATGAAAGAAGCGCTGGCGACTCGTCGTTTTCGGTGGGGGAGCGTCGGTTTTGTTGCGAGCCTCGTTTTTCTGCTAGTCAGCGTTTTCCTCGCCGAAAGCGCCGAAAAACGACTCGATCGCGTCGAGCAGGACCCCCGCTTCGGCGAAGAGACATGGGCAAACCTTTCCGCGGAAGAACAACAAAGTCTCGGACGCGAACTCATGAGCGCGAGAAACAATGTCGGACAGGTGAAGATGGGGAGGGTGCTCTTCGCGGTAACTTTGACTTTGTCGGCGGTGCTTCTTATAGTCTCTTTCGTGCGCATAAAGGACAAGGTGGAAGAATTCGTTGAGAAGGAAGAAAAGGGAACTGGCGATTGATGCGCCGTCGCTTACCTCGGTGGTGCGCCGCCTGCTCGAGGCGGACGAACTCGATTTTCTCTACTCCCGTGTGGTCGAACTTTCCGCCGACCTTTTTACCGAATACCCCTGTGCGGTGGTGACGAACCGTGACGGCGCGTTCTGGGTGAATGTCGCCTATCCTGCGAGAAAAACGCTCCATTTCCCGCTGGCGGTTCCGTTCGATCTTTCTCATATCCCTCTGACGGGGGTTTATCACCGCGCCGATGTCGCGCTACCCGAGATGGGAGACGAGCGGTTCCTGTTCTTCCCCATAGGGTACGCGGAAGAAGGAACCGTATGGTCCCGCGGGTGGTTCTGTGTGTCCCAGACGGCGGCGGAAGACACCGGTCTGCTGGAAGAGATCGCTTTGTTCGTTGCCGTGGTTAACGAAGCGATCCGGAAGATTGCCAAGATCGAGCGGATCA
The DNA here is from genome assembly GCA_938048925.1 of uncultured bacterium. Classification (GTDB taxonomy): domain Bacteria; phylum UBP6; class UBA1177; order UBA1177; family JAKLFG01; genus CALITV01. The sequence continues at coordinate 4,649 of CALITV010000057.1, forward strand.
AGGAACTCACCATTATAGACGAAGTCACCGGCCTCTACAACACGCGCCATCTCTTTTCACTCCTCGAGCAGGCGATCAGTCAAGGGATGCGGTATCTTACCGAGTTCTCTTTGATATTCTTTGATCTCGACCATTTCAAACAGGTCAACGACACCTACGGTCATCTGGTAGGGTCCCGGATTCTCCGTGACGCGGGGCGCCTCGTCGTCCAGCATCTTCGCCGCGCCGATGTGGCGTTCCGTTACGGCGGAGACGAGTTTGTCGTTTTTTTGCCGCATACGCCCAAGGAACATGCCCGCATAGTCGTGGAACGGTTGTGGGACAGTCTCCGAAGTCATTCTTTCGAGGCAGGAGAGGGCGCTATTCACATTACGGCAAGTTTCGGCGTCGCCGGTTTCCCCGAAGACGGGCGGAGCGCGAAAGAGATCATCGCCAAGGCCGATGAGATGATGTACCGCGTGAAAAGACGCTCGCGGGACGGGTACGAGGTTGCATGATGATAGGACCTTACAAAGCTGACTTTCCCCGTATCGCCCCGAGCGCCATCGTTTTCAAGAACGCGACTGTTCTCGGTGCGGTCATAATCGGACCCGGGTCGAGCATCTGGCCCGGCGCGGTTCTGCGCGGCGATGTGAACACCATCGTCATCGGCGAGCGCACCAATGTTCAGGATAACGCGACGATCCATGTGACGACCGCCCGTT
>CALITV010000058.1 GCA_938048925.1 uncultured bacterium
TGAGGAAATTGCCGAGCGCGCCCGAGACGACGACGAGGAACCATACGCGGCCGCTGCCGAGGAGCCGCCGGAGCGCCCAGAGAACCACGCCGCCGAACACGAGGTTGGAGAAAAGATGCCCCGCGTCGCCGTGGAGCGTGAGCGCCGTGAGGGCGCGCCACCATTCCCCGTCGAGAATGCGGCTTGCCGATGCGCGTCCTGTGTCGAGCCAGAAAGAGCGCCCCGGCGGCAGATAGGTGAGTGCGTGGAAGAGCGCGAGGAGCGAAAGGGTGAGCAGAAGCCCCGGTATGTCGTCGGGATAGTAGCGCGGCTCCTCCCGCTGACTGCGCCGTTCCCGTTCGCCGGCTTCGTATTGGGCGATCTCTCGTTCGGCCCGTTCGACCTCCGCTGCGGGCACATAGAGGGTCAACCCGTCGGGAAGGTCAATGATTTCATGGGGAATCTCCTTCGATGACATGATGAGGCTGTAGCGCTCGGCGATTCGTCGGTCGCGGGTGACTCGGATGGCGAGGTATGAGGTTTCGTCAGACATTGAATCGAAAATGGATGATATCGCCGTCTTTCACGACATAGTCTTTCCCCTCGAGGCGGTAGAGCCCCGCTTTCTTGCATTCGGCCTCGGATCCGTGGCGGATGAAATCGTCGTAGTGGATGGTTTCGGCGCGGATGAAGCCACGCTGAATGTCGCTGTGTATCTTGCCCGCCGCCTCGACCGCCGTCGTTCCCTTACGAATCGGCCATGCCCGCACCTCGTCCTCTCCGGCGGTGAGAAACGAGATGAGCCCGAGCGTTTCGTAGGCGGCGCGGATGAAGCGGTCGCGTGCCGGTTCGGCAAGCCCGAATCCGGCGAGGAACTCCTTCTGTTCTTCGGACGCCATCTGGGAAAGGTCTTTCTCGAGCGGTGCGCAGACCGAAAAAGAGACGAGACCATCGGCAGTCACCGCGGCGGTGAACTCGTCGGGAAGCACGGCGCCTCCTTCCGGTTCGTTGACGAGCACGAGCCGTTTTTTGAGCGAGAGGAAATTGTAGTTGGCGATGAGTGCCATCTCTTCGGCCGAAAAAGTGTCGGCAGGGGGAAGCGCTCCCTGTTCGAGCATCGCATAGAGTTTGCGGATGACCGGCATCTCGGGGGGGTTTTTGTGCTCCTTCGCCTCGCGCTCGACACGCCGTTCGGCGGTTACGAGGTCGGTAAGGAGCAGTTCTTCCTTGAGTTTACGGTATTCGCCGGCGGGGTCGGTCGGCGCGGCGGTCATCGGGGAATCGAAATTTCGGATGACGAGAATGAGGAGGTCGCTCTTCTGAATGAGGTTTTTGACCTGCGCCGGTAAGGTCGCCTCTTTGGCGGCGGCGTTCTGGTAATCGGAAAGAATGAACTCGGCGTAGGTTTTCTTCTTCGGTTTGTAGATCTCCGCAAGATGGTCTATCCGTGGGTCGGGAACCTTGATCGTGCCGAGGTTTTCCTCCTTTTTCGCCTCGGCGATGCCGGTGAGCGCCTCGAAGAGGGTCGTTTTGCCGGAGAAAGGGAGTCCGATGAGCGCCGCACGCATGAATGCCTCCGCAAAAAACGTTGCACATGACTATACCCACAGCGGCAGGGAGAGTCAAAAACAAAATGCGGGGAAACTTGTCAAACGGGACGGTTTCATACATGATGAGGTGGACACGGCATACGGAGGTCGCAATGACGCAGTCGCGCGGGAAACTGGGTATCATGGCCTGTAACTCGGGACGAGCGTTCGCCGATGAGGTGGTGCGCCATCTCGGGACGATCTACGAACGCAAGGGGATAACCGACGGTTTCAAATATGTGGTCTCCGAGGAGGTTCACTTCGCAAACAACGAGGTGAAGACGGTGGTGCACGAACCGATCCGCGGCTACGATCTCTATGTGATTCAACTCATGGACGATCCGCTCGCCTCTTACTCGGTCAACGACAACCTCATGGCGCTCGCGACCGCCATCAACGCCGCCTACAACAGCGATGTCGAGAGCGTCACCGCGGTGATTCCGCAGTTTCCCAATAGTCGGCAGGAGCGGCGCAAGGGGCGGGAAAGTCTTACCGCCGCCATGGTGGCGCAGTTCCTCGAGGAGTGCGGCGCGAGCCGCGTCCTCACGATAGATATCCACGCCGAGGCGATCGTCGGTTTCTTCCGCAAGGCGCGGCTCGACAACCTCCATGCCTCGAAAGAGATCATCAAGTATCTCTATGAAAACAGCCTCATTACACCGAGTACCGTCGTCGTTGCTCCCGATGTCGGCTCCGCCGAAACGGCGCGCTACTACAGCCGTGAACTCAAGTGCGATATGGCGATGGTCATCAAGGAACGCGATTACTCGAAGCCCTCGACCGTCGTCTCGACGCGGCTCGTCGGCACGGTCAAGGATTGCGATGTGCTCATCATTGACGACATGATCGCGACCGGCGGCACCCTCATCGCGGCTTGCAAGACACTCAAAGAGTTCGGGGCGCGGCGCATTGATGTCGCGGTCACCTTCCCGTTCTTCAACGGCGAGGCGGTGGAACGGATAGATGCGGCGTGGAAGGAGGGGATCCTCACAACGGTCGCTGGCACCAACGCGGTGTGGCGCGGAAAGAAATTCGCTGAGGAACACCCGTGGTATCACGAGGTTGATGTGACGCGCCTCTTCGCCGAGGTGCTCTACCGCGTCAACCACATGAAATCGGTTTCGGAATTGCTCGTATAGGAACACTGACAGATAGGAGTATGCTTATGGCGCGTATTGATCAGGTAGCGGGTCACCACATTTTGATGGAAAGTGATATCCCGTTTCTCCCTGTTTTCAAGAAGGGAAAAGTTCGGGAGGTGTACGAGATCGGCGACTATCTCCTCATCGTGGCGACCGATCGTATCTCGGCGTTCGACGTGGTGATGAAGAGTGGTATCCCGAACAAGGGGGTCTATCTTACCAAACAGAGTGCCTTCTGGTTCCGGTTCCTCAACGAGAGAGGGTTTCTCACCCACTTCGTCACCGACGACCTCGCCGAGATTGCGCGGATAACCGGCGAAAAGCGCCTCCTCGATCTGCCGTGGCTCGCCGGAAGGACGATGCTCGGCAAAAAGGCCAATCTCGTGCCGATCGAGGCGGTCTGCCGGTTCCGGGTGTTCGGTTCGGCACTAGCGGCGCTCAGGGAGAACAAATGGATCTGGGATCCGGTCGAGATCGAGGGAGAACTGGCCGAAGGGGCACTCATCAAGAATGGTCCCGTGTTCACGCCGACCGAGAAGTCGGAACACGATGAAAAGATAACCTTCGAGCAGATGGCGAACATCGTCGGCGACCGCTCGCGCGCCTCAGAGATCCGCGATAAAACGATCGCGATCTTCCGGTTGGTCAATGAGCATGCGCGCAAGACTTTCGGCTTCGAGATTGCCGACGGCAAAGTCGAGTGGGGGCTTCACGGCGGGAAACTCATGCTCATTGACGAGACTTTTACGAGCGATTCGGCGCGTTTCGTGCCCGATAAATCGAAGGAGTTCTTCCGTTCGTGGCTCAAGAAACAGGGAACTGTCGGCACGGCAGCTGTCATTCCCGACGAGGTTGCGCTTGCCGTGGCCGATCTCTATGCGGCGCAGTGCCGCGCGATGCGGGTGCTGTAGGGATATGGCTTTCGCGCGGCGTATCCTCGAGACGCTCGCTTCACGAAAGGAAACGCTTGCGGTTGCCGAAAGTTGCACCGGCGGACTGCTTTCCGCCGCGTTCGTTGCGGTGCCGGGGGCGTCGCGGGTCTTCGTCGAGGGGATCGTTGCCTATGCGAATGAGGCGAAAGAGCGGCGGCTCGGCGTGCCACGGGAAACGCTCATGCGTCACGGTGCGGTGAGCGAGGAGACGGTGCGCGCAATGATGGCGGGGCTTTTGGCCACCGCGCGTATCGCCGTATCGGGTATTGCCGGTCCCGACGGTGGAACATCCGAAAAACCGGTGGGAACGGTGGTCATCGGGATCGCTTACCGTGACGACGAACATATCGTCACCTGTCATTTCTCCGGCGACCGCGACGCGGTGCGCGCCGCCGCGGTGGAAAAGGCGTTGCGAATGCTCTTTCGGGAGATCGGCTCAACGGTTGCTCCGGCCCGATGAGGTCTTCGCGTCTCCTGTGCGTCTTACCGATTTAACTCTTTTGCTTCGGGTGGTATGTAAGCGGGATAGTCGCCGGCGGGGAGTTCCTTCTTTTTCAGGCGCAGGTAGTCGAGCACGAGGCAGGTTTGCCCGTACGCTGGTGTGAGGACGAAACGGTTGGTTCCTGCCGCGAGCGGCGTAGTGAAATGGATTGCCGAGAAGGTTTCGCGCTCGTCGTAGGTCGAGAAAGAGGCAACCAGTGCGCCGTTCACCGTAAGGGTGACGGAGCCGCCGCAGGAGATGCCGAGGTATTCGAGCGTTCCTTCGTAGTCGCCGGGGTCGAGGATGGGGACGGTGAAGTCATAATAACTGTTCCTGTCGGGAGCGCCGAAAAGCACTGCGAGCCCCTTGTCTCCGCTGAAGTCGAGGTGCTCATCGAGCGACGGGAACGGAAGGTTACGCAGTTTCACGCCTGCTGCGACACGGGTGACATAGGCGGGGCGTCCGGTGAGCGGTCTCCCCTTGTGTTCGAATTCGATCCAGAGGTCGTTAATGCGGAAGTCGGCAAGTTCCTCGACGACGGTCAGATTGCGTTGACGCGGATAGTAGTCGATGACATAGGCGTTGCGGAAGGGGCCTTTTTCCATGTAATAGGCGGCGGCGTAGTGATTTTCGCGGCCGAGGTCCTTGAGAATGAGGTTGCCGCGGTCGTCGAGCGGCGGGTTCTTCTGGGTGTTGAGGAACATGGCGTGATAGGATTCGGGGACAAAGACGATGCTGTCCTTGATGTTCTTTCTCGTGATCGCCTCTTCGAAGGAGCGGTCGGTTGCCCAGAAACGGTCGCTATAGCGTGCAAGGAGTTCCGGCATAATGAAGAACGAGACGAAAGAAACGCCGGCGATCGGGAACGCCGCGACGAGCGGCTTCATCGCCCGGGGAAGCCGGCGCGCCGATTCGACGATACCGTAAGCGGCGGGAATGAGAAGGAGCATGATGACTTCGGAGAAATAACGCGGTCCGAAGAGATTCCCGGGAAGGTAGAAGAAGAAGTAGCCGATGAAGAAGACTCCGAAGAACGAAAAGAGAAAAAGTGTGCGGCGAATCGCGTAGAAAAAGGCGACGGTAAGAAAGATGAACGGGTAGGGGTGTCCCGTCACATTGAAAAGAAGGAGAGTGAGCCGCGTATAGGCAACCCAGAAGGCATACTCGATGGTGAGTCCTTCGGCGGGCAGGAATTCTCCTTCGGTGTCGGGACAGCCAGTTCCCAAG
>CALITV010000059.1 GCA_938048925.1 uncultured bacterium
CGAGGAGGCGATCCAGCGCGCCGTCGCCGCGAAACCGGCACGAGGAACCTACAACACTACCGGATCGTTCCATACCATTGGAGGATGATGTCATGTTGTCGAAGAAGAGAAAACTCAAGGTCCGTCAGAGGAAACAGAAGGGGGCGCCGCATCCCCGGCCGCTCACGCTGAGCCATGTGGACCAGCAGGGAAAGGCGCGTATGGTGGATGTCGGCGACAAAGAGGTGATCCGACGAACGGCGACGGCGCGGGGTTTCATCCGCCTCGCCAGAGAAACGGTGGCGCTCGTCCGCGAGAACGGCCTCAAGAAGGGCGATGTGCTCGCGGTGGCGCAGATCGCGGGTATTCAGGCGGCGAAACTCACCCCGCAAATCATCCCGCTCTGCCACCCGCTCGAACTGACGCAGATAACGGTGACCCCGACGCTCACCACCGAAGGGGTCGAGGTCACGGCGACGGTGCGAAGCATCGCGCGGACCGGCGTCGAGATGGAGGCGCTCACCGCAGTCGCAGCGGCCCTGCTCACCGTCTATGACATGTGCAAGAAGATAGACCAACGCATGGTCATCGAACGGATAACGCTCGTCGAGAAGACGAAGGAGGCGCAGTGGTGAGCGGTCGCATCGTCGGCATTCACATCTCGGAGAAGAAAGGAACAATAAAAACACCGGTCGGCGCGGTCGAGGTAACGCCGCTCGGCCTCACGGGCGACGCCCACGCGGGACGGTGGCACCGGCAGGTGAGCCTGCTCGACGCGGCGGCGGTGAAAAAGTTCACCACGACTCAGGACGCCGTCGTTGCACCGGGCGAGTTCGCCGAAAATCTGCTGACCGAAGGAATCTCCCTTTCGCGCGCCGCACCGCTCGACCGCATCATCATCGGCAACAATGTGGAACTCGAGGTGACACAAATCGGCAAAGAATGTCACGGATCCGGTTGTAGTGTTTCGCAGCGGGTCGGCACCTGTCTCATGCCCCACGAAGGGATATTCGCCCGCGTCGTCACCCCGGGTCTCGTGCGCGTCGGAGACCCGGCGGAACTCGTCGAGCGGCCGCTCATCATCCATATCGTCACCCTCTCCGACCGTGCCGCCGCCGGTGAATACGAGGACCAGTCAGGTCCCCGGATCTCCTCACTGGTGAGCACTCATTTCGCGAGTACCCGCTGGCATCTTGCCATCGAGCGCACGATCCTCCCCGACGACCCCGAAAGATTGCGCAACCTGCTCATCGGTGACAAAAACGCGCTCACCGATGTGGTCATCACCACCGGCGGCACCGGCCTCGGACCACGCGATATCACCCCCGATGTAGTGCAAAGCCTCGCCGATGACGAGATACCGGGAATCATGGACTTCGTACGACTTACCTACGGCGCACGGAATCCCGCCGCGCTCCTGTCCCGAAGCATCGCCGCCGTCATGGGGAACACGCTTGTCTTCGCGTTACCCGGCAGCGTCCGCGCCGTCGAAGAGTACTGCACCGAGATGCTCAAGGTGCTCGAACACGCGATTCTCATGCGTCACGGAATCGGACACTGAGAAAAAATCCGGCGACGGGATATAACGGAAAACTTTATTTTCGGAAATCCCCCGATATCATTATGACGATCTACGAACGCGAGGGAAAGATGTTTTTCGTGCGGCTGTTGATCATCCTTGTTTTTGTATCGTTCGTTCCGCGGAGTTTTCTCACCGCGGCGATCGTGACGCCGGAGGGCGAAGTCATCGAAGAGACGCCGGCACAATCGGAACAGCAGGAAGACGAGGAGACGCCGAACGGTGTTCCTGCGAAAGAAAAGAAAGAACAACCGCCAGTCACTCTTCCCTCGAAGTGGCCCCCGGCGAAATCGAAGCAGTTCGGACTCGGTTTCATCCTCGGCGAGCCGACAGGGCTCTCGTTCCGCTGGTTTTTCCATGAACAACAAGGTCTCGACGCGCTCGCAGCGTGGTCGTGGGGCTACGATCACCATGCGCGGATGCTGTTCCATGTAGATTACCTCTTTCGCTTCTACGACCTCATTCCGATACCGGCCGGCGACACGGCGCTTTATGTCGGTCCGGGTATGCGCATCGGCGCCTACGACCATCACCGCTGGGATGACAACGACCCCGAGTGGTGGTTTCTCGTAGGCTTCCGGGTGCCGGGCGGTATCCTCTATCAGGTAAGATCGTTTCCGCTCGAAGTGCTTTTCGAGATAGCCTTTGTGATGGACATCCTTCCCAGTTTCTGGCCCGGATTCAACATTGGGCTCGGACTGCGTTTCTGCTTCTGACGGCGGACGCATGTCCCAACGGCTTTCGCTCGCCATTTTCCTTACGGCACTCGCGACGCTCGCCCTCGAAACGACGCTTACCCGCGTCTTCAGCGTCACGATGTGGTACCATTACGCCTTCATGGCGGTCTCGATCGCGATGCTCGGAATGGCGACCGGCGCAGTGACCGTTTTCGTCCAGAAGTGGAGCGATCTTCCCGAAGAGACGCTCCTCGCGCGCATCGCTCGGTACGATCTCCTCTTTGCGGCGGCAACCGTGCTTTCGCTTTTGCTGCTTCTTTCAATCCCCTTCGTGCCGCGGCCGACCGGCATCGGTGTCGCCTCCATCGCAATCATTTATCTCGTTGCCTCGGTTCCTTTTTACTTCTCGGGTACCGTCGTATCGGCGATTCTTTCGACCCGCTTCATCACGCTCGTGAGCGGTCTCTATGCAAGCGATCTTGCCGGCGCCGCCGTGGGAACGGTGCTCTTCTTTCTTTTTCTGCGCGTCACCGATGCAGTGAGTTTCATCATCCTCATTGCGGCTCTGCCGGCGCTCGCCGCCTTCGCGCTCCGGCGGCGAAAATTACCGC
>CALITV010000060.1 GCA_938048925.1 uncultured bacterium
GGCGCGCGCCGCTTGATGATGTCGGCGAGCGATTCGCCCTCGACATACTCCATGACGAAGAAGGCGTTTCCCTGCTCGGTGTAGCCAAAATCGGTCACATCCACGATGTTCGATTGACCGATGTTCGACGCCGCGATCGCCTCGCGCTTGAACCGCTCGAGCGTGTCTTTGTTCTTCGAGAGTTCGAAATGGAGTATCTTGATAGCGACCTTTTTCTTGAGCAGGATATGTTCGGCAAGATAGACATTTCCCATACCACCCGATCCGATGAGGCTCACAACGAGGTAGCGTTCGTTGATGGTCTGGCCGATAAACGGGTCTTTCTTTTCTTTGAGTTCTATTTCGCGGGAGGGTGACTCGGGTATCGTCATCAGCCGGTCGCGTGCCTCGCTTTGGTACGAAAGAAACCCTATCATGGGGTGGGAGGTTTGTCAACCTTAGCGGTTGTCTCTCAGGGAAATCTCGCCACGCTGTCGCGCTTTTTATTTTCTTGTTTTTTTGTTCCTTCTGCGGTAACTTCCCTTTCCGTAGCCATCTCAATAGAAGAGGAGGGAACTATGCAGGTGAACCGGATGTCGTGCGTGGCGGGGGTCCTCTTGTCTTTTCTTTTGGTGCCGGTGATGGTGTGTGGGGGCGAGACACCGGAGCGGGAGCGTATCGCGGTGCTCGATTTTGCGCCATCGAATGTGCCGGAGGGAATCGCCGCCTCCGTTACCGATATGCTGAGCACCGAACTGGTAAATACGCATCTCTTCGAGGTCATCGAACGGATGCAGGTCAAGAAGATACTCAACGAACAGGGGCTTCAGAAGACAGGTATCACCGAGAGCGAAACGGCGGTCGAGATCGGCAAGATGCTCAACATCAAACGGGTGGTCATTGGTAATGTCGGCAAACTGGGGCAGAGTCTCGTGGTGACGATGAAGCTGGTCAGCGTTGAGAAGGCGAACATTCTTATTGCCGAGAAAGAGGTCGCGAAGAACGAAGACGACCTCGTGCGCGTTTGCGAGGTGCTTGTGAAGAAGTTGGTACAGGCGCTCCGTGCTCCTGCGGAACCTCAGCCGGGCAAAGTGATGCCTGTGTCATCCACCGCTACACCCGCGGCGGAACCGGCCGCTACACCGAAACCGGAGAGCACTGCTTCGCAATCACCGGCCCCTACGACTCCGGTCAAACCGGCAGAGAGGAAAGGTGCCGAACCGAAACCGGCATCTTCTTCGAAACCGATGACACCGCTCGCTATCGGCGGTTGGGCGTCGCTCGGCGCAGGTGCGGCGCTCGCGGTGCTCGGCGGCATCGGGCACTGGCAGATGGTCGAGGCGAAGGACGACTATGAAAAAACGGGCAGCGCGGCGGCAAAGGATGATCATAACCTGTGGAAAGGGGTTGCCATCGCTGGTTATGCGGTGGGCGGCGCCGGTATCGCAGCCGGTGTGACACTGCTCGTGCTCGATGCGGTGGGAGGGAAAGAAAAAGAGGGACCTCGCGTTTCTACCGCACCTATACCGGGAGGTTTTGTAGTGAGCGTTTCAGGGAGGTGGTGATATGATGCGCCTTTTCTTCGGTATTTTCTGCCTAGTCCTCGTCGTCGGTTGTGACGACTTCGAGTTGAAGAAGATGGGCGGCCTCGGAGAGCCGTGCTTCGAGAATGGGCTCTGCGACAGCGGGCTCACCTGTGCCGAGGGAACCTGTATCGCCGTGGCAGGCGATATGGACGAGTCGCCGAGCGATGGGGATATGCTCATGAGCGACACCGACGAGACAACCGACTCTCCGGCGATCGACGGGGAAGAACCGGAAGGAGATGTCGGCGGGGGAAACGATGATGCTGCCGATGGCGATGTCTTCGACACTGACATCCCCGACAACGATGTGCCGGGTTGCGGTAATGGTTCGATAGACTCGGGCGAAGAATGCGACGATAGCAACAAAGTGAATGGGGACGGCTGCTCTTCTGACTGTGTCATTGAGCCACCCGATCCGATCATCGATCTCGCCGCCGTTTACAGTGGTCAAAAAGATTTGGTTCTTTTTCAATGGACCTCTCCCGGCCCTCAGGACTATTGTTACGATAGTTATCGTGTCTGCGTTGACACGACCTGTAGCGTCGTCGCGAAAACAGGTCTTCCGGGAAATATCGAAGGCTACTATGCCTCCGTTCCGTGGTACACCGCTCTTCACCAAATAACCGTTCAGCCGATGCGCGGCAACGATGCGGTGGGGAATGCCGCTTCTCTCCAAATCAACACCGATCTGAGTCTTTCCATCCAACCAACGGCGGTTGACTTTGGCAATGTCAATGTCAATACGGCAAAGGACGAGACGGTAACGGTTACCAACACCTCATCGCTGGTTGATCTGGCGCTCAATGAGGTGTACCTGCCGATGGATTGCGATGGTAAGGTCTCAATTGTATCGGGAGAGGTGACCCCCGGTGACGGAACAATCGTCGCACCGGGGGAAACGCACGAAGTTTTGCTCCGCTATGCGCCAACCGAAGTTTCCGCTTGTGTTACGGGTGATCGCCTGACCGTTCAGTGGATAACCTACGGGAGCCCCTACTATAAATCGGAAGATGTTCCCATTATGGGGAGGGCAATCAACTCGCCGCCGGTGATCACGGTCGAGTTTTCCAAGAACCCCGTGAAGACGAGCGAGGGGACAACGAGAATCACGGTGTATGTGAATGATCCGAACGGCGGATGCGATCCTAACGATATCGTCGAAGCGGTCTGGGACTATCACGAACTCGGCGGCGGACCCCGCGACGATATGTGGCACCCCTCCTGTTCTCCGGAAAGCGGCCTGCGGTGGTACTGGCGCGACATAAATGTCTCTGCTTTATCCGACGGCATCTATGTCATACCGGTCACCGTGACCGATTCAGCGGGGAACATTGCGCAAAAGAAAGTCTCTTTTGCCGTCTATTCGGGAAAGATCATCGAGGTTGGTAGCGGCAAACCGCACAGTAGCATCGCGACGGCTCTCAGTTCCTATGTGAACGGTGATATTATCGTAGTGTACCCGGGAACTTATCAGGGCACCGCAAACACGGCAACTGCCGGGAATGGGAAAAATCTTCTTCTCTACGGTATCGCGGGACCCAAAGAAACCATTATTGATCTTACCGCAACTCCGGATATACCTGCGTTCAATATGATCGGAGGACAGAGCGATTCGATCATTGGAGGCTTTACCGTAAGAAATGGTGAAAAGAACGCGGTCATCGTTGATGCAGTCAATAATCCCCAAAGACTGACGCTTACCGACTGTCGTTTCGAGTATAACGGCAATGCAACAACGGGGAGCAGCACGATTTTGGTGACTGGTGGGGAGAACGCGGAACTGCAGGTGCGCCACTCGAGTTTCATAGGCAATGGTTCTTCGAATGTGGCCGGCGGCGCGATCAGGGCACTCGTAGGTACGAAGGTATCCGTTCTCGATTCGGTCTTCGAGGGGAACACGGGGGCCTCGGGCGGCGCAATCTACCTGAACGGGGTGGCGAGCGCTCTTTTCGATCGAGTGGTTTTCTCCAATAATAGGGGAAGTCAAAGCGGTGGCGCTGTTTCGATCTACACCGGAACCGGCACGAGTCTCTTCGTCAATACCATATTCTCCGGCAACCAGAGCAACTCTTACGGTGGAGCCATAGATATCGATGGGAACGGGGAGACTCCAACGGTCAAAATATTTAGCAGCACCATCGTACATAACAAAGCAAACGGCGAAGCAGGGGGGATTTCGGTAATGCAGGGGAATCTCTACCTCAAAAACACCATCCTTTTCTTCAACGAGGGAGAAGCCGGCCTGACGAGTCAATTGTTCATCCACGACGACGGGGTGGCCCCCCCCGAGGTGAACGCATGGGTTGACAACTGTGCGCTCGGCGGTGCTCCCAATGCGGTTAGTGATTTGGGCTCGCGCATCAACAATAACTCTGGTGGTCTGTGGGGATCAACGCACCACAATATCTTCAATGATCCGCTGTTCGTCGCTTCGGAAGAAGGAATATGGAGATATCGCCTGAAGAGCTATTCTCCCTGTATTGATGCGGCGTCGGACGACGCAGATGTCCCCGCCCGCGATTTTCTCGGCTATTCCCGTTTCAATATCCCGGGAAAGGGGGACGATATCGGCATAGATGCCGATATGGGAGCGTTCGAATATATTCAGTAGGTGATGAGTTTCCTCAAGGCGCCAGCACCTGCGAACCTCACCTGTTCGATTACCTATCGCGATGAGGTGCCGATGGCCGACGCACTGGCGTTTCTGACAGAACGCTACGGGCCGCTCGATGTTACCAGCGGCGTCTACGATTTTTCCGCGATATCGAATCACTACGACGCCGAGATGGGGCGTCCTCTTACCAAGTGCATCGTTTCGTTCGAACGACTGCTCCCACGCGATGAATTCTTGGCGGCGAAGTTGTTCACGGTGGAACTGGAGCATCGTTTCTCGGTCGCCGGAAAACGGCGCGTAAACCTCGATCCGGGGCTCCTCACGATGGAGAACTTCGTGCTCGCGACCGGTAAAAACTACAGCCACCGCATCTATCTCGGGAACGGTGTCTTCGCCGAGGTGACGCTCCTTTTCACCAAGCACGGGACGATACAGGAACTCCCGTGGACTTACCGCGATTACCTGCGTGATCCAGCGGCCGCCTTTTTGCTGTCTCTCCGGCCGCGGTATAAAGAAAAGATCGAATCCCTCAAAGGAACGATATGCGACTCTTCATCGCGCTAGACCTGAACTCCGCAGACAAACACATCATCTTCGAAACGGCGCAGCGAGCACTTTTGCGGCTCCCGCTGCCCTATAAGGCGGTGGAAGAAGAGAACCTTCATTTTACGCTCCGGTTCATCGGTGAATCTTCTCCCGCCGCCGCGGAGCGTATTGGCAGAGCACTCAAAAATATCGAGGCGTGGCGCGAAGATATCGTCATCGGTGCCCAAAGCACCTGCTTTTTGCGCCCTCGCGCCAGCATTCCGCTCTTTCTGCCGCTCGAACAGGGAGAAGATTATCTACAGGTGCTCCATGAGCGTATCACGGCGAAATGCCACTTCGCGCCGGAGCGTTTCACGGCACACCTTACCATTGCCCGGGTAAAGGCTCATCCGGGACAGATTACTCGATCGCCGCTCCCGGTTCTTGACCAAGCCTTTCGCGTGACGCCCGCACGGATCGTCCTTTTCCATTCGGACCTCACCCCTGCCGGTCCCCGTTACACGCCGCTTGCCGAGGTGCCGCTGTGATGCTCGTCGTCTTTGCGACCCCACACGAAAATCCGTTCCCCGTTCACCTCGAAAAGGGAAAAGAATGCCGCTACGCGGATATGCTCCTTCTCCTTGCCGGCGTCGGCAAACGGTCGGCCGAGCGGCTGGAGTTGGCTCTCGATCGAAACGGTACGGTGACGAAGGTGGTCGAATACGGCGGCGCGGCAGCCGTCTCGGGTGCCGAGATCGGTGCTCTTTACACGGTTCGCTGTCTTTTCAATCGTGCCGGTATCGTGGAGGGGAGCCTTCCGACGGTTCCCGGGCTTGCGCCGGCCGCAGCCGTTTGTGCGGAGAGTCTCTATCGTGGCGAGGGCTTCTCATGGGGAGCGGCTATGGGGCTACCGCTTCTCTATACCATGGAAACGGCTTTTCTGTATGGGGTATGCCGTCGCTGCCAGATACCATTCTCCAGCATCCGCCTTGCCACCGATGACGGACAGGGCGATACCCCGCGGCAATATCGGCAGGTGCTGGGGGAACACCGGGAGCAGGCGGCGAACATACTTCTTTCGTTCAGCGAGGTCTTTCACCTATGAGACCGTTGTCTGTTCTCTTCTTGCTGGCTTTCTTTCTTGCGGCATGTGCCGAGAAACCGCGCGGCGATATCGCGCGGGCAAAGGAGCACTTTGCGGCGGAGCGCTACCGCGAAGCGATACCGTTTCTCGAGCGCGATGTGGAGCGGCATCCCGAAAACTACGAATCACAGGCCTTCATTGCCTATGCTTACGAAAAGTTAGGAGAACAAGACCGGGCGATCGAGGCGTACGAGAAAACGCTGGTGCTCAATCCCGCCAACACCATGGCCTTTCTTGGTCTTGCACGCATTCACGCGGCACAGGGGCGTTGGGGCGAGGCGTGGGAGTGTCTCGTGAAGGCGTCGGGAGTCGAAGCAAACGATACGATTCTGACCCTCTATCCGCTCTTTCGCGAGGCATACGCGCACGGGGCGTTCACGCCGCCGCCCGTTACCCCGGTCACCGGCGAAGCAGGTACGCGCCGCGTGTCGGTTCATGTCTCGGTGATTCCCGGATCAATCAAAGCGCGGGAACAGATAACACTTTCCGCCTCCGCATCGTGGCCCTGCGATCCCCTCGACGCTGCGGTGGTTCAAATGATCGCGGCCACGGCGAAGGGGGAGATGTCCCGCTGCCACGACCGCTTTTTCGCCCGCGGTCTTCCCGTTGCGATAGATGCCGTTTATACTCTTGAAATCGGCGGTGACGGACGGATCATAAAACCTACCCGGGCGTCATCTGACGCCGCCGATATGTCGGCGTGTGTGGAGGGCGCGCTCTCGCATCTCCGCTTTATGGCGCCGCCGGTTTCTCGACCCGATACAAGGTAAATTCTTGTCCTCGATAGAGCGGCGTAAGACGCTCTTTTGCCGCCGCATAGGCCTGCATGTCACAGGTCTCCGGGCTCATCGGCCAGTGGCGACAGAAGAGCATGAGCAGAAACATGTTATCGCTCAAGAGATAGTCGTTGCGAGAAAGACACTCCAGCGCTCTCCCCGAGCAGTGGATCCAATCGGTCGGGTCGAGTGTCAGGGGGATCGGCCGTTTCTCGGCAAGGTATTCCGCCTTCCGCGGTAGGGTAAGGCCGATACGGGCATCGGGCTTTTCGCTCATCACGAGTGCGAAGGCCTCGGCATAGTCGTTCTCTTCGCTCCGGTCGGCCAGCCGCGCAAGCGTCGGGACCGCAAAGAAAAGCACGATCGCCCCATAGATGAGCGCAAATCGTAGTCGGTCAGCGAGATAACGCCCAACAAAGAAGGAGACAAAGAGGTAAACCGGGAGGAGGTAGTAGGGAAATTTCTTGGGGAACAAGGTGAAAAAAGGCACATAGATGGCAAGAAAGAGGGCGGCGATGGAGAGAATAAAACCGCGGCGCCATTCTTCGCGCGGCACCGAAAGGACTGCGAGCACCGCCACGACAATCGTAAGAACAGTG
>CALITV010000061.1 GCA_938048925.1 uncultured bacterium
AAAAGCCTCCGTGGTCGGGCGCCGCGCGATGAGCAGAGGAATCGCGACATTCTCGATCGCGGTGAATTCGGGAAGGAGGTGGTGGAACTGAAAGACGACGCCGACCGTCGCGTTGCGGAAGCGGCTGAGACGGCGGTCGTCCATTACGAACGGGTCAACACCCTCGAAACGGATCGTGCCGGCGTCAGGATACTCGATCGTCGCGATGATCGAAAGGAGCGTTGACTTCCCGGCGCCGCTCTTCCCGATGAGCGACACGCGCGCGGCGGCGGGGAGTTCGAGATTGACATCTTTCAGAACGGGTAAAACCTTCCCTTCCACCGTGTAAGACTTGGCGATGTGTTCGAGCACGAGCGTCATGGCGTCCTCATTCATAACGGAGACCTTCGGCGGGCGGTATGCGCGACGCCCGCCAGCTCGGGTAGAGCGTCGCGAAGAAACTGACGATCATCGCGCTCGCCGCAACGAGCGCGAAACTCAACGGCGACATCCGCACCGGCAGTTTGTTGAAAAAGTAGATGTCCTTCGCGAGTGGAAACTCTATCTGTTGTAGGAGGATGCAGACGATGACCGCCAGCAGCATCCCGGCCACGGTGCCGCTCGCGCCGACGAAGAGGCCGTCGAGCACGAAGATGCGCCGAATCATCGGACCGGCGGCTCCGATCGCCTTGAGAATGGCAATCTCGGCGACCTTCCCCATGACGAGCATGACGAGCGTCGAGATGATACCGAACGCAGCCACGATGACGATGACGATGAGAATGATGAACATGACGATCTTCTGCATCTCGAGGAATTTGAATGTGGTCTTGTTCATGTCCATCCAGTCCTGCACTGCGTAGGGAAAACCGCCGACGAGGCTCATGATCCGGTTCGACACCTCCTTTACGCGGTAGATGTCGGCAACTTTGATATTGAGATAACTTACCATGCCTTTGACGGAAAAGAATTCTTGAGCATTGGCCAGTGAGAGGTAGAGGAACTTGAAATCGTAGTCGTACATACCGGTGTGAAAAATACCCGCCACCACCCCGGCGCGGCTCACCGGCACCGGCCCCGCAGGTCCCATGCCGCCGCCGAGCGGGCTGATGATCGTAACGATATCACCTTTCTTCACACCGAGGTGCTCTGCCATATCCTTCCCCAGCACCACCGGAAGAAGCGTTTGCGGTGCCTCTCCCTCCTCGGCGAAGAGGTCCTTCTCGACCTGAACCTTTGCCAGATCGGGGCAGCGCGCAAGATCGTCGAGACAGTCGAGGCGACCACCGGGAAGCATCTGGCGCGGCAGGTCGATTACCTTTCCTACCGTCGCTGTTTCGATGCCGTTGGCTATCGCGCCAGTCACCTTACCGTTCGCCGCGACCATCACCTCGTTTACGATGGAGGGCGTCACACCGACGACCCCTTCGACCTGCGCGATGTCGCGTGCCATGTGCGGATACTCCTCGAAGCGGCCGACAAGTTTATGGAAGTGGAGATGCGCCGTCGAGGAGAGGATGTTTTCCCTCATCTCCGAGAGGAATCCGTCCATGACCGAGAGAACCGAGATGAGCGCCGCGACGCCGAGCATCATGCCGATGATCGAGATGGTCGTGATGAGCGAGAGTGCCCCGCTCCGCCGCGTGCTCTTGAAGTATCGAAGGCTCACGAAGGTCTCGAAACGCACCATGTTCTCCTATTCGTACCGTAGGCCGTCAGCAGGCCGGATGCGTGCCGCATAACGGCTCGGGTAGAGCGTCGCCCCAAAGGTGACGAGGAGCGCCGCCGCCGCGACGAGGACAAAGAGCCCCGCCGACATCTCGACCGGCAGCGTCGTCATGTAGTACACATCCTGCGCGAAGTTCAGTTCGACGCCGTCGAGCCATACGCAGGCGCCGTAGCCGAGCGCAAGGCCGAGCAGCGTTCCGACCGTCCCCAGCACAATGCCGTCAAAGGCGAACAGCCGCATGATATCGGAGCGCGAAGCCCCAAGTGCCTTGAGTGTCGCGATTTCGCGCGTCTTGCCGAGCACGAGCATGAGCAGGGTCGCGACGATGTTGAACGAAGCAACGAGCACGATGAACCCGAGGATGAGAAACATGACGATCTTCTCCATCTTGAGCGCATTGAAGATGTTCTTGTTCATCTCCTTCCATGTCTTTACGGTGAACCCATCGCCTATAGCGGTGCGCACCCGCTGCGCTATACGATCCACATCGTACACCTCGCTTATTTTCAGCGCGAGTGCGCTCACCTCGTCGCCGAGTGACAAGAACGACTGCGCCTCGGAGAGCGGCAAATAGAGCGACGCGAAATCGTATTCGTACATACCGGTGAAGAATATGCCCGCCACGCGGAAGTTCTTCGACAAAGGAAGCGGGCCGGTCGGTCCCATGCCGCCGCCGGTCGGAGTGATAACGGTCACGACATCGCCGGGCGTGATACGGAAATAGCGTGCCATCTCCCTGCCGATGACCACCGGCGGCAGATCGCGCGGCTGTTCGACGAAACGATCTTCGCGGAAGGCGGCCCCGGGATCACGAAGACGCCGTGAAAGCAATTCGGGGCAGTTTCCTATCGCCGCGAGACATTTGAGATCGCTCTTTTCATGCGCCAGCTGTTCCGGAAGCAGAAAAACCGCGCCGACCGTCGCCGGATCGACGCCATAGGCGATCCCCCCTAACACATCGTCGCCGGTCGTCACTATGACTTCGCTCGTGACAATCGGCGTCGCACCGGCGACTCCCGCAATTCCCCGGACTTTTGTGAGAAGCGAACTCCAGTCGGCCATCGTTCCCTCGGGCGTCGAGACGAGAATATGCGCCTTCGAGCCGAGGATCGAGCGTTTCATCTGGTTCTGGAGACCGTCCATGACCGATTGGACCGTTACGAGAGCCGCGACGCCGATGGCGATGCCGAGCACCGAGATCACGGTGATGAGCGAAAGAAACCGCGTTCGCCGGGTGTTCCAGAGATAGCGCAGGCCAACGAAGAGTTCGAAACGCATTACTGTTCCGGCCTCAGTAAAGGGAAGAGAATAACATCGCGGATCGAAGGAGCGTCGGTAAGAAGCATGACGAGCCGGTCTATGCCGATACCTTCTCCACCCGCCGGCGGCATACCGTATTCGAGCGCCCGGATGTAATCGCTGTCCATATCCACCGCCTCATCGTTCCCTTTGCGCTTCTCTTCGACCTGCATGGCGAATGCCTCATACTGCGCCTGCGGGTCGTTCTGCTCCGAAAAGGCGTTCGCGATCTCGCGCCCGGCAATGTAGAGTTCGAAGCGGTCAACCCACGACGGATCGTCATCGTTCCGGCGGGCGAGCGGCGAGAGTTCGGCGGGATAACGCATGACGAAGGTCGGCTGTTGGAGGTGCTCCTCGACCTTTTCCTCGAAAAGGGCGACAAGCAGTTTGTAGTAACTCATCGGTGTAACGATCTCCTTGTCGAGCCCGCTGCGAGACGCCGCCGCAAGGAGCCCTTCGCGAGTTTTTACCTCTTCGGGAAAACAGACTCCATGGGCAACGAGTGCCTCCTCGATCGTAAGACGCTTCCACGGTGTCGCAAATTCTATCTCGCGTCCCTGATAGACGACTTTCGTCGAACCGGTCACCTCGCGGGCAAGCGCCGCGAGCATCTCCTCGGTGAATGCCATAAGTTCGCGGTAGGTGACATAGGGCCAGTAAAACTCCATCATCGTGAACTCGGGATTGTGTTTTACCGAGATGCCTTCGTTACGGAAATTGCGGTTTATCTCATAGACTTTTCCCATCCCACCGACCAGAAGGCGCTTGAGATAGCATTCGGGTGCGATGCGGAGATAGAGTTGCATGTCAAGGGCATTGTGATGGGTGACGAAAGGACGCGCGGCAGCGCCTGAAACGAGCGGATGCATCATCGGCGTCTCGACCTCGAGGAAGCCGGCGCGGTTCATCCATTCGCGGATGAACGCTATGATGCGGACGCGCCGCCGGAAAGTCTCCTGCACCTCGTCGTTCATGATGAGATCGAGATAGCGTTGACGATAGCGGATCTCTTTGTCGGTCAGCCCATGGAACTTCTCGGGGAGCGGCCGGACATTCTTGGTAACAAGCCGGACCTCGTGTGCGAGCACCGAAAACTCGCCCGTCTTGGTCATGAACGGCTCGCCGACGACTCCTACGATGTCGCCGATATCCACGAACTTCTTGAGAAAGTCGAACTCCTCGCCGAGGTATTCCTTGCTGAAGACCGCCTGCAGGCGCCCCGTTTCATCTCTGAGGTGGCCGAAGGCGAGTTTTCCCATGATACGGAGCCCCATGAGACGCCCCGCGAGCGCGTATCTCTGCGGTTTACCGGGCCGTTCGAGTTCTTCCCGCGTCATCGAAGCGGAGGCGGCGCGAAGGTCGCCGACCCGCGTATCGGGACGGAAGGTGTTGTCATAGGGATTGACGCCGAGAGAGCGAAGCATTGCGACCTTTTCCTTCTTTTGACGAATGATCTCGTTTTCGTCGAGAAGAGGAACGGAGCCGCCTCGGGTACCGTTCATCGGGATGCTCCTTTCTCCGGTGCCGCAGACTCCCGTGTCGGTTTGTCGTTCAACGGCAATCGTATCTTACTCGCTGGAAACACCGGTCGAGCCACGGATTGCGGCGTGGCGGCGTCTGAGGAACTCTGGGCTGCGGATGGCGCAGCCGCCGGTTTGTCCTCCCGTGGCGCCGACTGACCATCTTTCAGTTGTTCGTTGAATGCTCGGTTGAGCAGTTCCCGATTGAGCGTCATCTGACGCGGATTCAGTTTGATCTTTCGGGGTCCTTTTACTTTCTTCTCGCCGCAGGTTCCTGTGTTCAAATCTTCCTGAGAACACTCGGGGACTATTGATAACTCTTTCTCCTTTTTCTCGCGCGAGCAGGTGCACGAAACCGCCATCAGCGAAAGAACAATGAACATACCTAAAACAATGAGATTTTTCATCACCGACTCCTTTCCATCAACAAGACGGGCAACTATAGTAAGGAGCACCAAGGGAGTCAATAATTTTCGCACACAGTCAGGCGTCGGGAAACTGCCGAGTATCAGGCTTGTTTCTTGAGAAGATCTTCCTTGAGTACGGTTATCTTCTCGCCGTAACGGTGCAGAGCAAGGTCACACTGCCGGATGAGGTAGTCGATGCGGGCATCGCAATCGGCGCGGAAGAAATCGAGAATGCCTCGCTTCTCCGGATACTTCTCGGCAACCGGCAGATAGAGATAGAGGCGATAGACGAGTGACGCTATCTCGACGAGCCACCCCGCAGTGTAGTCGAGAAAATCCTTGTTATCTACCTTCTTGACCCGCTCGGTCACCTCGGCGAAACGCTCGACGAAGCGGAGCAGTTCCTTCTTGGCGTCGGCAAGTTCGCTTATCGGCAGTTCTTTCGCCTTCTCGAGCCAACCGAAGAAAAGGCCGGATGTAATGGAGCCGATCGCGGCGACGACTTGCAGTTGCGTCGTCCCCTCGTAGATGTTGGTGATGCGGGCGTCACGGTAGAGCCGCTGAA
>CALITV010000062.1 GCA_938048925.1 uncultured bacterium
AGTATCAGGCGCACACTTCGCCGCGGCTCGGTTCCGGGCCGTGGTACCTCGGCTGGTATGGCGATGTCGTGCTCCACATGATCGGTCTCTTCGCAATCGGCGGTTCGCTCGAGAGGAACGAGTATCTCGATATTGATGCGGGCGGCGTCCGCCGCGGCCGTTTCGGGGTCAACCTCTTCGGTGACCTCGCCCTTTTCGATAGGATCCGGCTGTCGCTTTTTTTCACGCGTGCCGACGCCGGTCGCGGCGGTTTCTTCGATATCACGAATACCCGCTCGCTCCTGTCGGCATCGCTGTCGTTCAAGATAAGCGACTATATGACCGCCTCGGCTCGTTTTGGAAATGGCTACCGCCTCGACCGAGAAGCGGGAGATAGCGGCGGATATCGTTCCGAACTTTTGTTCGGTCTCGGGTTTGCCGCTTCTTACGGGTTCTGACGATGCGCGCCGTTTTGTGGGGAGCTGCCCTTTTCCTCTGCCTTCCATTCGTGGCGTTCGCTCAAGAGAAGAAGGAGGGGGGCGCTTCGCTGGGCGAGATCATTGCTCAGAAATCGGCTTCGCCTCGGTTGAAGGAGATATCGCTCTATCCTTCTCAGGATGCCGTCCGGGTCGTCATTGTGCCGAGCGAGAAGGTCGAGTTCAAGTATGATCTTTTGGTCGGGGAGGGGAAGGATCGCATCTATGTTGATCTCAAAGGAGGAACGACCGCCGAAGGGTTTGTCATGCCAAAGGTAGAAAGAGGTGGTTTTCTCAAAGGTATCCGCCTCGGGAATCGTCCCGACGGCATCCGCATCGTCTTCGACATCGGGGCGGTCGAAAAGTACAATGTGCTCGTGCTCGATGACCCGTGGCGTGTCGTCATAGACTACATTGGCGGCCCGCCTCCCGACGAGACGATTCCTACTGAACCGCAGCGGCCGATCCTCGTCCCGAAAAAGACGCCTTCCGCTCCTGCGGTGGCACCGGAGAAAAAAACAGCCGCAAAAGAGCCGAAAAAGCCGCCCCGCCCCTTCGTGCTCGTGCTCGATCCGGGACACGGCGGCAAGGACCCCGGCGCCCTGCGCAAGGGGATTGCCGAAAAGGATGTGGTGCTCGAGTTCGCGCAGACCATCCGTAACCGGGCAGTCGCTCGGCACCCCGACATTACGGTGCTTCTCACGCGCGAGAACGACCGTTTCGTGCCTCTCGAGGAGCGCGCCGTCATCGCGAACCGCCACGACGGCGACCTGTTCATCTCGCTCCACACGAACGCCTACAGCGATCCGGCTATCGGCGGGGTGGAGGTTTACCATCTCGACAACCGGAGCGACGACTACACCGAGAAACTGACACGGGTCGAAAACCAGATAACGAACGACAACTCCCTGCTCAACACGATTCTCGTGGACATGACGATGAGTTTCTATACCGATGATTCGCGCAAATTCGCCGATGCGTTCGGCGGCAGACTCGAGAAGACGCTGCCGCGATTCGGTGTCCGTCTGCGCGGCTGGCGGCGTGGTGCGCTCTTCTTTGTGCTGGTCGGAGCCCGGATGCCCTCCCTGCTCGTCGAGGTCGGGTATCTGAGTAATCCGAAAGAACGCGATCTCATGCGCAAGAAGGCTTATCAGGAGGCGCTTGCCGATGCGCTGCTCGATGCGATCGCCGAGGTGCGGCGGACCCATACGCTCGCCAAGGAGCGTCCGTGAGCGGCCTCTATCTCAGCGCACTGGTCCTGTTTCTTCTTTTCTCCGTGATGTTCGGCATGTTCGGGGTAGGGGGCGGGGCGGTTTATACGCCGATACAACTGTTT
Organism: uncultured bacterium; assembly: GCA_938048925.1. GTDB lineage: Bacteria > UBP6 > UBA1177 > UBA1177 > JAKLFG01 > CALITV01. The sequence continues at coordinate 1,792 of CALITV010000062.1, forward strand.
ATAGGAGCATCCTTCAACGAGGCGGCGACGGTGAGCCTGTTCCTCATCGCGGCAACCTCGATTTCGTCGGGGATCGTTTATGTGCGGGCGCGGCTGGTGGATTGGGTGGTGGTGGGCCCCATCGCCTTTTTCTCGCTCGTCGGAAGTGTCGTCGGTGGCTGGAGCGCCGGAATCGTCCCAGAGCCGGTTCTTCTCGGTCTCTTTTCGTTCTTTCTGCTTATCAATGGTCTGCATTTGGCATTCTCCGATATCCGCGAAAGGTGTTACGAGGCGCCGTTTATTGGCCGCCGTCTCTGCTTCGAGCGGACCGTGGCGGGTGAGCGGGTAGTCGTTGATTTACCGCTCGCGATTCCGATTGCGCTTCTCTCCGGCGCTTTCGGCGGTATGGTCGGTCTTGGCGGCGGCATTGTCATGTTGCCCCTCATGGTGGTAGTCCTTCGCTTTCCCGTCAAGGCAGCCATTGCGACGAGTTCGTTTCTCGCCTTTGCGACCGGTATCGGCGGTTTCGTGAGCCGTCTTTCTCATACCGCGGTGCCGTGGAAATTCATGCTTGCAAGCGCCCTCCTCGTGTCGCTCGGTTCGCTTGTCGGGGCACGCTGGACCGTTCAGAGCCAATCGAAGCGCATTCGCCGTCTGCTGGGATTATTTTTTGTCGGCGTGGCGATGTTGCTCTTTATTCGGGGAAACTGAAGGCTACTTCACCTTTACCGCTATCGTCTTCTCGATGAGTTCGTTCCCAGCAATGAAGGGAAGGGTGATGTGGTCATGTCCCTCGTTCTCGCGGTTGTAAAGAACGCTCGTCTCGATGGCGTGCTCGTTACGCG
>CALITV010000063.1 GCA_938048925.1 uncultured bacterium
GTCGGGCGGCAGGATGTCTGCCCCCACTGTTATGCCGATTTGCACTGCTGCCTCAACTGCCGTTTCCACGATCCCGGCTACACCAACGAATGCCGCGAAACCTCGACCGCGTTTGTCCGCGAACGCGACAAACAGAACTTCTGCGCCGCTTTCGAGTTCAAACAGGCCGAAGAGGGTGACGACGACGACGAACTCGACGCCAAAGCAAAACTCAACAACTTGTTCAAACTATAATTTCTTCGCCTTTCTTTCCCCCTGCGCTTTTCTTGCTAACCAAAAGATAATTGTTTATACATCGCCGCCTAACCTATTCTTAATTGAGCGTGAGGTGCACGATGCCGTGGCAGAAGATAGCATTCGAGGTGTTCGGAGGACTTGGGCTCTTCCTCATGGGCATGAAGTTCATGTCGGAAGGGATCCAGAAGGTGGCCGGCGACCGGCTTCGCCGTTTCATCGGATTTCTCACCAGAAACCGTTTCTCGGCCATTTTCGTCGGCCTCCTAGTAACCGCACTCATACAGTCGAGTTCGGCCACCACCGTCATGGTCGTCGGCTTTGTGAATGCGCAACTCATGACGCTTACCCAAGCGATCGGCGTGATTCTCGGTGCCAACATCGGCACCACGATTACCGCGTGGCTCGTATCGTTCCCGGTAGTAAAGTATTCGTCAGTCATCATCGGCACTGGCGTCATCCTCAGATTCTTCGGGCGCACCGACCGTATTCACTACATCGGCGAGACGATCTTCGGCCTCGGTATCCTCTTCCTCGGCATGACGACGATGAGCAAGGGAATGGAGCCGCTCCGCGACAGCCCCAGTTTCGTGTCGCTCTTCACCATGGTTGACGGTCACTCCTACCCCAGCATACTCCTCGGCGTCCTCATCGGCACCCTTACCACGATGGCGCTCCAGTCGAGCTCGGCGACCATCGGCATAACAATCGCGCTCGCCACGCAGGGCCTTCTTACCTTCACCGGCTCGGTCTCTTTGATTCTCGGCGACAACATCGGCACCACCATTACGGCGCTCCTTGCGAGCATCGGCACCAACCACCACGCCAAGCGAGCAGCCATTTCGCATACCCTCTTCAATGTGTTCGGCGTCTGTATCATTCTGCTGCTCTTCTCTCCCTTCACGGCGCTGGTGAACACCTTTATTCCGCAGGATGCCGACCTCACGATCCGCACCGCCGAGGAAGCGACGCGCTACGGCATGGCGATCGGCGCGAAACCATTCATCGGGCCGCATATTGCGATGGCGCATTCGCTTTTCAACATCACCAATGTCATCGTCTTCACGCCACTCATCGGGTTCCTCGCGTTTGTCGCCACAAAAATCTTCCCCGAACCAACAGCAAAACGCCCCAAGAGTTCAGTACAGTTCTCTCACATCCACTATGGCCTTATCGAGACACCATCGGTCGGCATCCTCGAATCGGAAAAGGAACTCTACGCAATGGCTGAGCGGGTAAAGAAGAACTCGCTCCGCATCTGTCAAGTCCTCTCCGAGGAGCGCGATGCGGGGGTGGCCGCCGAGAAGATAGAGAAAAACGAGGAACTTATAGACGAATATCGCACCGCGATCACCGAGTTTCTTCTTTCGCTCTCCCAACGATCGTTGTCACGCGACGACGCGGCGAAGGTCGGCAACTACATCACCTGCGCCCACAATCTCGAGAAATACGCCGATTACATCGCCAACATTGTCCGCGCCTACACCAAAATGAAGTCACAAAGTCTTTCCTTTTCCGCACCGGCCAAAGAAACGCTCCGCACCCTCACTCGCCTGACCGAGGCATACTTCGAAGAAACGCTGGCTCCGCTCAAGGGTATCGAAGTGGATTCACGCGTTTTCCTCGATCGGGCAACCGCCCGCAAGAAGGAGATAAAGGAGCAGATACGCACGGCGAAGATGGAACACTTCAAACGCTTGCAAGAGAAGATTTGTCACGGTGACGCCTCGATGACTTATGTAGATATTCTCGCCAACATAGACGGGATGGTCTCGCAGGTGCACAACATTGCCGAAACACTCATGCTTGCCAAGTTCTCGGGCTCCATCTCTTCTTAAGCAGGTTGATCGTTTATTCCGATGAGAATGATATCCTATACCAAAGATTTGGCGCGCCCGGGCCGACTCGAACGGCCAGCACCTTGGTTCGAAGCCAAGTACTCTATCCATTGAGCTACGGGCGCGTCGAAGGCAGTATAGAAAGAGGACACGCTAAATCAAGTTCCCCAGCGATTGGACGAATGCCGCGACACAGTCGCGTCTTCCCGCGACAACCAAGATATCCCCTTCTTCGAGGAGCCGTTCCGGGTCAACCGTTCCGCGATCTTCCCCCCGCTCGCGCACCGCGAGGACTTGAATGCCATAGCGGCGTCTCAAATCGAGTTGAACGATGTTCTTACCGGCGATACCGTGCGACACCGGCACTGTGTCTATCACGAACTCCTCGGAAAGACGAATCTTGGCGTCATCATGCTCCGAACGCAGCCCCACCATCTTGACAAGATGAGCCTTGGCAAGGATTTCCCGTTCGTAGAATGCGATGATGTCATGTTCATGGATACACCCGAGGAGACGCCCGTCGTTTTCCACCACCGGCAGTTCGACGACATCGTATTCGGCCATGCGGCGCATCGCAGCAGCGAGGCTGTCACCCGGCCGCACCCGCGGAAAATCGGGGTTGACAAGGTCCTGGGCCACCACAAGCGGACTGATGAGGCCATACCGCACCTCGCGTGCGCTCGTGAGCACCGCATTGATGGCCCCGAGGTAAATTCCCTTTTCATCAATCACATAGGCCTCGAAACGCTCCTTTTCGCGCATCCGATCAACCACCGTAACGAGCGATTCGTGGGGGAAAGCGGTCACGCAATCTTTCTGATAACAAACTGCGACCTTCGTCTCGTGCATGAGCGAGGTTTCTTCGGTATTCGTCGTCTCTATTCCTTCTATAGCCAACTGGTAGTTGTAGAGCGAGACCGAAGAAAGCATTTTCGAAACGAGAACGCTCGTCACCGTTCCCAGCATGAGTGCCGGCAGAACGGCATAATCACGGGTAAGTTCGAAAACAAGGAGAAAACTCGTTATCGGTTCTTGCGTCGCCGCACCAAGAAGCGCCCCACATCCCACGACCGCAAAACCGTACGGTATGCCGGTGGTCGTCTCGGGTAGCGCCATCAGTGCAAGTTTTCCACTCCCCATACCAAAGATGAATCCAACGAAAATGAGAGGAAAGAAGATGCCGCCCGAAGCACCCGATGAAAACGCGAATGGCAAAAGCGCCAGTTTGAGAAGCGCGATGCCGAGAAGCAGTGCCGGCGCCCAAGAAAACGCATCGGTCATGACATCCCTTCCCAGACCGAAAATGGATGGAACGAAAGGCACCACCAGCACAAACGGCAGGAGAAGAAGCGGCGTATGGAGATAAGCAGGGAGTTTCTCCTTGAGCGGGTCAAATCTCTCGGCAAGAAACCGGGTCGCCCGAATAAGGAACACGCCGAAGAGCGCCAGTGAGAGCGACAGAGCAAGATACAAAACAATCTCCCACCCCGACCCCATCGGTCGCGTGGAAACAGTTGCAGCGCCGAACCTCTCGGCGATGTGGGCAAGCGGCAGTGATTGGTGTCCCGGCATAACCCATGCGCCAAAAAAACTGGCAGTGACGGCGGCTACCACGACCGGCGTCAGCGTACCGATGGTGTAGGACCCCATGACAGTTTCGACCGCGAAGATGATTCCCGCAATGGGAGCGTTGAAAGCGACCGCGAGACCGGCGGCGGCGCCGCACCCGAGAAGCAGTTTCATCCGAGAAAAACCGATGCGCAGAATCCGGCCGACCGATGACCCGATGCCGGCGCTTATCACGATAACCGGCCCCTCGAGACCCAGCGGCGCACCGCAGGCGATCGTGATCGCCGCCGTGAACATCTTGCAGGGGGCAAGCAGATAGGGCAGCACCCCGTTATGGCGCCGGATTGCCTTGAGCAGAAGCGAAATGCCAGAGCCGGCACTCTCCGGCGAAAGATACCGTATCGCCAGTCCGGCAACCAAGACACCGGCCAGAGGCAGGAAAAACCGCGCAGGGAGCGGAAGCCGAGAAAATGCGCTCACCGCTCCACCGGTCTCGGCCCCTACGGCAAGGCGGCTTATTGCCTCGATAAGCACGACAAAGAGCCAATAAGCGGCACCGGCAAGAACACCGATGAGAACTGCCGCAACGATGAGTATGGTGCTTTCGCGCTTGCTGAAACCGACAAATAGGGAACCGGCGCGCGTCAGCGGATTCATGACGGTATGCTTTCAACCAAGGTGATACAAAAAAACAGGAAATCAGTCGGTTTCGATATCACCGTGCGGGGCGGGTGAAGAAGAGCCGCCTTCTCTCCGTGGACGCCGGCGGCGGCGTGGACGACGATGTCCCCCTTCCCGCGCTTCCCGCTTTTCTTGAGGTTGTCGTTCCCCAGACACCGCAGGAGACACGGGTACACTTGTACCACCCTCCACCTCGGTTTCGCGGAGGATTTCCTCGAGAAGCGGCGTTATAAGGCGTTTTACCTGTTCTTTGGCCACGCCATAGATGGTGCGCAAGAAGAAAGGATCACCGTTCCGCCCCTCGATAAAGGCATCTATCCGCCGAAGCAGTTCTATCACCTCGTCGCGGCGCGCCCGCGCCCGCTCATTCTCGTCCACGATGC
>CALITV010000064.1 GCA_938048925.1 uncultured bacterium
CGGCGCCCCCTCGAAGAAGGTGTCGCCCGCCTCGAGGACCGACTTCATCAGGTAAGATCCGCCGCCGGCAACCTCGTTGATGTGTCCTTTCGTCACCTCGATGTGGACCGCCGAGGTGCGGCGCCGCTGGTTATTGGCTATGCCCTCTTGGAAGTGCTCCATACCGCACTTGAAGTTGCCGTTCTGGGCCGGATTCAAGAGATTTTCGTAGTAGTTGGTGTCGAAGGTCATGAGCGCCTGATACCACGCGGCGTAGGTGTTGACGGTGCGACAGCATTCGTAAACCGAATCAACACCGGGGCGGCAGTGGATGTTGGCGTCGCCTGGAACGGCGTTGTTGTTGGGAGCGGGGTCGTTGTCCTTCATCTCGAAATAACTCATGCATTTCCAGACATCCTCGTACTGCGGCGCATCGGGGCAGAGCCATGTGCAGAGCGCCTTGGTGACATTGCCCCACTGGTCTTTGCCTATCGCGATGATCTCCTTGTTGGTGCAACCGGAATAGGGAAGCGCACAGTTGCCTGCCGCAAGGCAGCCCGGGTAAGAAGTGCATCCGCCCGCGACATCGCAGGTCGGGGTGTCGCAGGAGTTGCCGCTACCGCCGACCACCTTGGAGCGCATGCGATAAAAAATGTTCTTGCACTCGTATTCCTTCACCACTTGAGGGGGGGTGGTGCCGATGACCGGCTCCCACGAGAAGCCCTCAAAAACCGGCATGGCCGGTTGGAAGACCTTCAGTTTCGACGGCTCGACGATGCGATAGTTCAGTTTCATATTGAGTTCGAGGTGTGCCTTGGCGAGTCCGTCGGCGTCGTTCTTGTGGGTGAGCCGGAAACGGACCCGTATCTTGTAGCCGGTCGTGTCGCATCCCGAAAGGGCGATGGGATAGGGGAGAAACTCGGTGCGTGTGGTGTTGTAGGGACGCTCGAGGGCGGTATGCGGCTCTTCCCAGAACTTGTCGAGCGCCGCCGTCCCTTTGCATCCCGAGAAGAACTCTATCCGCGTCGAGCCGAGCCGATCGGGATCACCGAGCACCGTGAGCGTCCACGACGACTGATCGGAAATTTCGACGAGCGCATAGAATTGCCCCTTCCCCGTATCAAGCGGCGCCATGTCGAAGTCGGCCTCGGCCTCGGCATAGACCGTTGCGCCGGGTCCCGGCATGAACGATGGCCCCGCGGCTCCCTGCTCGACACAGCAGAATTCGGTGAGGGGATCGCAACTGTTGGGGTCGCCGAGCGGATCGCAACAGTGATCGGGGTCTTGGTCCCATTCGCTGTAGTAGCCGAGCGGACACGGCATGCCGTCGCCGAGACAGGCGATTTCGTCGCGGCACTTCGGATGGGAACAATGGAACACGCGGCAGGAACTTCGGAGGTTGGTTGCCTCTACGGAAAAAGTAGGGGGATTTGTTGGATCGTTGTCATAGGGATATTCAACCTGCGAATCGCAACTGACCGCGCCGCCGCTCCTGTCGAAACACTGACTGCAGCCGGCAGTATTGCTTGCCACCCAAGTTGAGGAGTCGGCTTCGGGGGCTGCGGCTTTGAAGTAGTCGGGATGCGTCGGGTTGGTGCAGTCGGCGAGATCGTGTCCGTTGTCGTCGCTGATGATGACCGATTGCCAGTTGGTCTTCACCATGTTGCGCACGGCGGTTGTCGCCGCATTGTCCGATGGGTCGAACCCTTCCCAGCACCGACCGCCCTCGCCGGTCGCCCGCCATTGACGAGTTTTGCAGATGTAGGAGTCGGCGCTCCTACGCCGCGGCGCATAGGAGAAGCGGTGGTCGTCGGTAAGGATTATCTTCATCGCATCGAGCGAGGTGGCGAACTTCCAGTTGAGCCAGAGCCCCGAACGGGTGACCATCTCGGCGGCGTTGTCGGAAAGACACCGCCAGTCGCGCCGGTCGGGACCACCGATCTCGCCGGTCACCGGGTCCACCGTTTGCGGCGTATTGGGATATTGCGAGTAGGAGTAGTCGCTCGTATCGGGGATGTCGGCGCCGGTATCGGTTGACCAGTCGTAGAAGCAGAGGTCATACGAATAGTTGTTGCGCGCCGGATTCCACGGGCCGATAAAGCGGCAACCCTTCCCGTTCGGCTCGTTTATCGGGTCACAGCCGGCGGCGGTTTCGAGATGCCCCGGTTCGGCATAGCGATCGGGATGCTCGACATTGGCACAGAAGGCGTACAGTTGATTGCGCGCCACGATGAGATCGCCGGGGGGGGTGTCGCCGCACTTTTTGCGGGCGTCGGAACAGTCTATGCTCGCTCCGCACATAAGGTTGGCATTGGTCTCTTCACAATCGGCGAGCGCCTGTTTGCAGAGCGCTATGGACTTGTTTATCTTTGCCTTGGCGTCGGCGCAACTCTCTATATACCCACTGTAGGCGAACGCGTTCATCTGCTCGGAGGTGTCGAGCACGAGGATGGTGTTGAGAACCTCGGAGGTGGCGATCATCGCGAACACATCATCTTGGAGACTCTCTCCCGGCGACGAAGCGCGCGAAGCGAGCGGCGTAAGGAGCGCCGCAATCGTTCCCAAGAGCAGTAGGAGTTTTGTTTTCATCGCCCTATCTCCTGCGTCAATTATTCCTTTTCTTCAGGCAGGTGGTTATCCCGACGCTCTTTCGTGCGCCGTAGTAGTAGCCGCTGTAGCCGGGAGGCGATCCGGCGTCGCTCTGGACACCGGCACCCAGCGGCAACAACTCAGTTGAGTCAACCATAACATGGTAGCAGGTGTAATTTGCGGAAACCGGAAATTCTGTCCCCGGCAGTATGGTAGTGTTGTCTCCGACAAGCAGAAGGTGTGCCGCCGCACGGTAGGCGAACAGGGGAACTCCCGGATCCCCGCCCGACCGGTCAACGAGCAGACGTGGGTTGGGGTCGTTGGCGCTGTTGGTTTTGTTGACGAAGATAGTATCGGGGGATCCGGGAACATTAAAGAACTGGTCAACGATATCGGCAAGCGCCACTCGGACCGCTGCATCGGCGATAAGAGCCATTTTGCGTGCCGCAAGCGCCTGAGCGGCATGTTGACTCGTCTCCGAGATGCGGGTCATCGTCGAAAGGGAAAGAATGCTCACCGACAGAAGAATGAGTGCCGCCATGAAGATGGCGATTCCTCGACGCCGCGAAAAAAAGGAGAGGAGCGTTTCGGGTCGCTTCTGGTTCACGGTCTTACTCCATCAGGTGTTGTTTGAGATAATCATAGTTCCGCAGATGGACAACCCGTGAGAAGGCGGCGTAGCGCTTGCCGGTGTTGGGGGGCGCCGTATAACAGACATTGTTCCCCTCGTCATCTTGAAAGAAACAGTAATTGAAAGAGTTGGTGCCGCCGGAGCCTTCCCTCTCAATGGGCGTGGAAAGGACGAATCCGAAACGGATCGCCTTGATGGTCGAGCAAACCGGATAGGGCGGATCGGTCGGGTAGGTGCCCCAGTTGCAGTCGGAAACAGAGTCAACCCATTCCCGCGTTATTTCGCCGGTATCGGAAACGGTTTCGGTGAGAAACTGAAGGGTGAAAAAAGGTATCTCCTTCGGTACCGACAAGGAAAAGATCGGCAGGTCAGTAGTATCGTCGAAAAGTTCAAATACATCAACACCGGCAACTCTCTGAAGCCGGTAATCGTGTGGTTCGGTGACTATGACCGTAGTGTAAGGGGGAAGGATTGATAAGCAGGGAATATTGGGATTAAGGTAGCGGGGAATCGGATCTTGATCTTGGGGATATTCGAGATAGAAGAGGGCACCAAGATACGCTGAACTTGCATTCATAAAATTCTGGTAGGTAACATGGTAAACATGGCTGGGTGTTATAAATACAAGCTTCCGGGATATGGGCCCGACAGCAACAGTCGAACTGGCGTTGGCGAGAAAGACAGAGCAGGAGGGAGTGGTTCCAGTTGCGTTGGTAAGGGTGGTAACGGGTCCTCCCCACGGCGATTTGAACGAGAATGAGATGGGCGCTGCTAGATAATTACCGTCGGTCACCGAAACGGCGACGCCGAGAGCACTG